>NZ_LKKW01000042.1 GCF_001891165.1 Streptobacillus ratti
TCCACCTAAAAATGTTGAAGATTATAAATATATTTTAGGATTACCTGAGTGGTTTTTCTATTCTTGTATAGTAGGATTTATTTGGGTTAATATAGCAGTGTTTACTGTAACTAAGATGTTTTTTAAGGATATTGATTTAAATACAGGTGATATAAATGAATAAATTTCAGTTATTATTACCTATAATAATATATCTATTTATTACTATATTAATAGCATATTATATAAGTAAAAAAGAAAATAAAAATAATTTTACAGAATCATATTTTATTGGAAATAGAAGTATGGGAGCTTTTGTTTTAGCTATGACAGTAGTTTCAACATATATTGGAGCATCATCATTTTTAGGTGGACCATCAATAGCATATAAGTTAGGGTTAGGTTGGGTTTTATTAGCTTGTATACAAATTCCATTAATATTTTTTACTTTAGGAGTACTTGGTAAAAAGATAGCTATAATTTCAAGAAAAATAAAAGCTGTAACATTAATAGATATTTTAAGAAAAAGATATAATAATGAATTTCTAATTGTTTTACTTTCTGTATTAATGTTAATTTTTTTATTTGCTTCTATAATTGCTCAATTCATTGGAGGAGCAAGACTTATAGAAAGTATTATAGATATAGATTATAAAATAGCATTAACAATCTTTGTATTTACAGTTATTTTTTATACAACTATAGGTGGATTTAAAGCAGTAACAATAACTGATGCAATTCAGGGATTAATTATGATGATATCTACATTTGTCTTATTTTTTGTAATAGTAAATAAAGTTGGATCTATGTCAGAAATAACTTCAATTATTAAGAATGTAGATTCAAACTTATTAACACCTGATGCTGGAGGAGCAATATCAAGACCATATATATTATCTTTCTGGATTTTAGTTGGTATAGGAATATTAGGATTGCCTGCAACAACTGTAAGAAGTATGGGTTATAAGGATTCTAAAGCACTTCATAATGGAATGATAATAGGAACTTTTGTTGTAGGTTTTTTATTAATAGGAATGCACTTAGTTGGATTTATGGGTAGAGCAATTGAGCCAAATATTGATGTTAGTGATAAATTAATACCTATACTTGCATTAAAGAATTTACACCCTATAATTGCAGGTATATTTATAGGTGGACCACTTGCTGCTATTATGTCAACAGTAGATTCATTATTAATATTAATTTCATCATCTATAGTTAAGGATTTATATATAAATTATGTAAATAAAAATGCTAATGATAAAAAATTAAAAAAGATTTCATTAATAATTAGTATTAGTATAGGTTTAATTACATATTTATTATCAATTAATCCACCTAGTTTGATTGTATGGGTTAATTTATTTGCACTTGCAGGACAAGAAGTTTTATTCTTTGTACCAGTATTTATGGGATTATATTGGGAAAGAGGTAATGATAAGGGAGCGATAGTATCAGTAATTGTAGGTTTTGTTGTTTTCATATTACTTGAAAAATTTAAATTTTCAATATTTGGTCTTATGAGTATAGTGCCAGCATTAATGTTTGCATTAATAGCATATATTTTAGTTTCACTTATAACTAAGAAAAATGATAAAGAAGTTATAGAATTATTTTTTGAATAAAAAATAAGGGGGCTGTTTTAAAACAGTCCCTTTTTATTATAACTGTACAAATTCTTTTGCAATTTCTGATGCAAGTCTTACATTGTTATATACTAATTGTATATTAGCATCTAATGATTTTCCAGCAGTAATTTTCTTAACTTTATCAAGTAAGAATGGTGTAGAATCTTTACCTTTAATTCCTAATTTTTCAGATTCTTTTAAAGCTTCATTAATAGCATTAGTTATAACATCAAAATCCATAGCATATTTTTCTGGTATAGGATTTGCTATTACAACTCCACCATTTAATCCTAAATCCCATTTAGTTTTTAATATTTCAGCAAATTCTTTAGGAGTATCAATTGCATTATCTAAATTATATCCACTTTTTGTTGTATAAAAAGCAGGTAGTTCTTTTGTTCTATATCCAAGAACTGGTACACCCTTTGTTTCTAAATATTCTAATGTTAGAGGTAAATCAAGTATTGATTTTGCTCCAGCACAAATTACTGCAACATTAGTTTGTGCTAATTCTTCTAAATCAGCTGATATATCCATAGTAACTTCTGCATTTCTGTGAACACCACCAATTCCACCTGTTGCAAATATTTTAATTCCAGCAAGAGATGCAATTATCATAGTAGTTGAAACTGTAGTTGCACCATTTAATCCTTTACTTACAACATAAGCTAAATCACGTCTGCTTACTTTTGGAACACTTAATCCCTCTTTACCTAAAAAATTAATCTCATCTTCAGTTAATCCTACTTTTAGTTTTCCATTTATTATTCCTATAGTTGCTGGAACTACTCCATTTTCTTTTGCAATTCTTTCAACTTCTAGTGCTACTTCAACATTTTGTGGATATGGCATACCATGAGATATTATTGTAGACTCTAAAGCAATCACTGGTTTATTATTTTCTAAAGCTTCTTTTACTATTGGGTTAATTTCTAAATATTTTTTCATTTTTCCTCCTATAATTCTATATTAAAATATGTTTTTAAAGTTTTATTTAATAAATCTGTTGTTAGTCCTTGATAACAAGTACCAATATTAGTAACATTAATTATTGACATAGACATTGCAACTTTAGCACTTTTTTCTATATCATAATTATTTTTCACTGAATATGCTATCCCAGCTGTAAATGAATCTCCTGCACCAGTAATATCTACAGCTTTTATTTTAGGATTATTAATTAATCCATGCTTTTCTTTATTCATATAAAATACTCCGTCTTTACCTAGAGTAATATATACATTTTTAATTCCTTGATTTAAAAGTTTTTGACTTGCTAATATCATACTTTCTTCATCTTTAATTTCTATTCCTGTTAAAAGTTCAGCCTCTATTTTATTTGGTTTAATAGAATGAATTTTATTAAGAATATTTCTTATTTTTTTTGCTTTAGTAGTTGAAACTAAATCAACTATAAGTTTTTTATCAAATGTTGAAATATATTCTATAACATCTTGACGTAAATTTGTATCAATAACTAAAACATCAGCATCTTTAATATGTGTTTCTTTACTCTTTATATAGTCTATATCTAATTTTTCTAATATGGACATACTTGCTATTGCTACTATCATCTCATTTTCATCATTTAAAACAGATAAATAAGTTGATAAAGACTCATTAGGTATAATTAAACAATGGGACATATCAACTTTTTTATTATTCATATAGTTTAATAATGAAATAGAAAATTCATCATCACCTATTGGTGCAATAAATTTTGTATTTAAATTTAAATGAGAAAGATTTTCTGTAATATTTCTTGCTACACCACCAAATCCTTTTTCTATTTTACCTGGATTTGAATCATTTAGTATAATAGAATTATATGAAAATCCTTGTATATCGATGTTAGCACCACCTATAATACAAATCATAATACACCTCTTTTAATTTATATATTCAAAGTCTAACATATATTTATGTGTATAGTCAATTAATAAAAATATTCATTTTAATGAATAAAATTTTATATATTTCTTTAAAATTCAATTTATATATGTTAGAATTAAGGTAGATTAAATAAACGAAAGGTGATGAATATGAAAATTGCAATAGGAAATGATCATTCAGGTGTTGATTTTAAAAATCAATTAGTAGATTATTTGTTATCAAAAGGAATTGAAGTATTAAATGTAGGAACTGATAGTATAGAGTCTGTAGATTATCCAGATATAGCTAAAGAAGTTTCAAAAAAAATATTAGATAAAAATGCAGACTTTGGAATATTAATATGTGGTACAGGTATAGGAATATCAATATCTGCAAATAGAATATCTGGAATTAGAGCAGCTTTAGTTACCAATGAATTATGTGCAAGATTATCAAGACAACATAATGATGCAAATATATTAGTATTTGGAGCAAGAGTTACAGGAATTGAACTTGCAAAATCATGTATAGATGCCTTTTTAAGTTCTGAATTTGAGGGTGGCAGACATAGTGGTAGAGTTTCAAAAATTGAATGTTCTTGTAGAAATGGAGTGATAGAATAATGTCAACAATATTTAAAAAGATAATTGATAAGGAAATACCAGCAAAAATAGTATATGAAGATGATGAATTTTTAGCTTTTGAAGATATTTATCCTGCTGCAAAAATTCATGTATTAGTAATACCTAAAAAGGAAATTAAAAATTTAGATGATGCTACTGAAGATGATGTAATGTTATTAGGTAAATTACAATTAACAGTTGCAAAAGTTGCAAGATTACTTGGTGTAAATGAGAATGGATATAGAGTTGTTACTAATATTAATTCCGATGCAGGACAAACAGTATATCATATTCATTATCATATATTAGCTGGAGAAAAACTAGGAGTAATGGCTTAATGAAAGATGTAATAGTAAGTACAGATAATAGATATTATAAGCTGATAAAAAAATTGAATGATAAAAAATATAGAGATGAATCAGGAGTATTTTTGGCTGAGGGAGAAAAATTTTTAGAAGAAAAGAATAATTTTTCTAAAGTTATAGTAAAGGAAAGTAAATATACATATTATGAAAATAAGTATAATATATCTAAATATGAAAATTTAACAGTACTTTCTGATAAATTATTTGATAGTATAAGTACTCAAACTAATAGCCAAGGAATATTGTTTATATATTCTAAACATCTATCTAATTTATCTGAATTATCAGGAGATTTAATTATTTTAGATGCAATACAAGATCCAGGGAATATTGGTACTATTATTAGAACATTAGTAGCTACTAATTATCGCACACTTATATTAACTAAATCATCAGTTGATGTTTACTCTCCAAAAGTTGTTAGAGCAACTATGGGTGGAATATTTAATGTAAATATTATATACGAAGAAAAAGAGAATATTATTGAGTTTTTAAAGGATAATGGATATAACATAATTTCTACGGCATTAAGTAAAGAAAGTGTGGATTATAGGGAAGTTGAGTTAAAAAAAGATAAAAACGCATATATTTTTGGTAATGAGGGTGGAGGAGTTTCTAATGAATTTTTAGATATTTCACATCAAAAAGCAATAATACCTATATATGGTAAAATTGAATCTTTAAATGTATCTATAGCATTAGGTGTTTTCCTTTATAAGATGAGAGAACGTGATTAACACTGAATTTAAATTTTTTTAAGTTAAATAAAAGATGATAGATGAAACACAAGTATTTACTTGTGTTTTATTACTATATTATCCTTAATAATATTTATAGTTAAATAATTAATACTGAATTTTAAAATTATCTATTTGAATATTCAGTATTAATGTGGTATATTATTAGTGAAAATATTATTTTGTTTGAAAGGATGATAAGAACATGAGAGCAGTAGTAGTTAATAAAGAATCAACTGGTGTTGAAATAGTTGAAAAAGTATTAAGACCATTAAAAGCAGGAGAAGCTTTAGTAGATGTTGAATATTGTGGAGTTTGTCATACAGATTTACACGTTGCACATGGAGATTTTGGTAAAGTATCTGGAAGAGTATTAGGACATGAGGGAATAGGAATAGTAAGAGAAGTTGCAGAAGGTGTTACTTCATTAGTTCCTGGAGATAGAGTTTCTATAGCATGGTTCTTTGAAGGATGCGGAAGATGTGAATACTGTGTTACAGGAAATGAAACTTTATGTCAATCAGTTAAAAATGCTGGATATTCAGCAGATGGTGGAATGGCTGAAGAATGTATAGTTACAGCTGATTATGCAGTTAAAGTTCCTGAAGGATTAGATCCAGCACAAGCAAGTTCAATTACATGTGCAGGAGTTACTACATATAAGGCGATTAAAGTAGGAAGACCTCAACCTGGTCAATGGGTAGTAATTTGGGGAGCAGGAGGACTTGGAAACTTAGCAGTTCAATATGCTAAAAAAGTATTTAATGCTCGTGTAATAGCAGTAGATATTAATGATGATAAATTAGCTTTAGCTAAAGAAGTTGGTGCTGATTATGTAATTAATGGATTAAAAGAAGATCCAGTTAAGAAAATCATGGAATTAACAGAAATCGGAGCACATATTTCAGTTGTTACTGCTGTATCTAAAGTTGCTTTCAACCAAGCAATAGATTCTGCTAGACCAGCTGGAAGAGTAGTTGCAGTAGGATTACCATCTGAAACTATGGATGTTTCAATTGTTGCAACAGTATTAAAAGGAATAGAAATTATTGGTTCATTAGTTGGAACAAGAGAAGATCTTAAAGAAGCATTTGATTTTGGAGCTATGGGACTTGTAGTACCAGTAGTTCAAACTAGACCAGTTGAGGATGCTTTAGACATTTTTGATGAAATGGAAAAAGGAACTATTCAAGGACGTATGGTTATTGATTTCAGAAAACATGACTGTGGATGTGGATGCAAACATTAAGATTTAATATATATAGGCTAGATTTTTCTAGCCTTTTTTTGTTGAATTATATATTTAAATAATGTTATAATTAAATATATTATCTGAAAGGAGTATTTCATGAGTTATATTAAAATTGAAAATCTTAAAAAGAAATATATAATTGGAGAAAATGAGATAATTGCAAATAATGATATAAATTTTGAGATAAATAAAGGTGAATTTGTTGTAATACTTGGATCTTCTGGTGCAGGAAAATCAACTTTATTAAATATTTTAGGTGGAATGGATATAGCTGATTCAGGGAATATATTTATAGATAATAAAAATATTGCTAAATATACTAAAGAAGAATTAACAAAATATAGAAGAAACGATGTAGGGTTTGTATTTCAATTCTATAATCTATTACCTAATTTAACGGCTAAAGAAAATGTTGAATTAGCTTCAGAATTAGTAAAAGAAAATATAGATGTTACAGAAGTTCTTAAAGATGTAGGACTTGAAAATAGAATGAATAATTTCCCATCACAATTATCTGGTGGAGAACAACAGAGGGTTTCTATTGCAAGAGCAATTGCTAAAAAACCTAAAATATTATTATGTGATGAACCAACAGGAGCTTTAGACTTTAATACAGGTAAACAAGTACTTAATATATTATCTAATTTGAGTTTAAAAAAGAATGTTACAGTAATTGTGGTAACACATAATTCTGAAATTGCAAAAATTGCTGATAAAGTAATACATATGCAAGATGCTAAAGTAAAAGAGATATTAATAAATGAAAATAAAATAGATGTTTCTGAAATAAAATGGTAAGGGTGAAGTAAATGAGAATATTGAGTTTAGACGGTGGAGGATTAAAAGGTATATATACAATAATGATGTTAGATAAAATAGAGAAAGATTTTAATATAAGTTATCATGAATATTTTGACATTATTATAGGGACAAGTACAGGATCTATTATTGCAACATTATTAGCTTTAGGTGTTAAACCTAAGGAAATATTAAAGATATATAATGATTGTTATAAAGAAATATTTGGTAAAAAATCCACTAATAAAAAACCTTTATTTGGTTCGTTATATGAAAATGCAAATTTAGAAAATGCAGTAAAAAAATATGTTGGTAATTTAAGTTATGATGATTTAAAAACAAAATTAATTATACCAAGTGTTAATTTAAGTGATTCAAAAATTAATATTGTTAAAAGTTATGATGAGGTTATGAAAAATAAAAATGAACAATTTACTTTAAAAGATGCTATAATATCTTCAGCTTCTGCACCAGGGTATTTTTCACCACATATATTTAAGAATAAAATGTATGTAGATGGAGCTTTATTTTCAAATAATCCAGCATTAATAGGTTTATCAGAATCATTTAATTTAGGAGTAAATGAATTAAAAGAAGTGAAAATACTTTCTCTTGGTACAGGGACAGAAAAAATAAAATTTAATAAATCAGATATTTCTAATGCGAATATAAAAAAAATATTTAAGATTAATTCATTTTTAGATAATATGGTAATGAAATTTTTAAAAGTTGATGAAAAAGATTCTGGATTAATTTCAATGGCTTTTCCATTAATTAAAACTACAATGAAAACATCAGTAGAAAATACAGAATATATTTTAAGTAAAATTTTGGATAAAAAAAATTATGTAAGAATTAATGATATGTCTAATGAATTAAAGATAGATGAGATACCTACAGAATTAATAAAAAAAATAGATGAATATTACATTAATAATCATTACTCTAATTTAAAAATATTTTTTGAAGAGGAATTATCTGAATTAGAAATAATAAGTAAAAAGAGTTGGTTTAAGAGACAAATGTATATTTTAGCAGAAAAAATAAGAAAATTTTCAATGAATTGAGAGGGATAAAATGAGAAACATTATAGCAATATTATTTGTACTATTTGCTATGTCATTTTTTAGAAAGAATAATAATACAACTTTAGCTGGAGTATTATTAAGAGTTGTTTTTGTAATACTAGGAATAATATTTTTTATTCCAATAATAACTTTTTTAATAGTAGCTATTTTTATAGGATATATAATTATTAAATTTTCAGGTATAAAATTTAGTACAAAAACATATACAGAAGAGGATTTCTATAATTTTTATGGTAATAGAAATACTGGGAATTCTTATCAGTATAATAAGTCAAATTATGAATATGAAAAAGCTTGTGAATACTTAGGAGTTAGTACATCTGACTCTTTTGATGTTAAGAAAAGAGCTAGAAATACTATGCTTAAAAAATATCATCCAGATTTTTTTAAAGATGAAAATGAAAAAGAAAAGGCAACTGAAATTACAAATAAGATAAATAGTGCATGGCAAATAATAGAAAAATATGAGAATATAAAATAGATACAATAAAAAATCCTACTTGAAAATGTAGGATTTTTTAATTATGTTTATAAATCTCTATCTATAACTCTATAAAGCTTATTTTATGTCCAGTGTATTCAAAGAATTTTTCAAAATCTTTAAATTGAATATTTAGTGTTTTAGTATTAATGAAAGGATGAGCCCCTATAGTTGTATTAACATCTACTGCTGTGTCTACAATTAGATTAATTTTATGCTCTTTATCAAAAATTAAACCAAATGGAGTAAGTTTACCAGGTTCACAACCTGTTAATTCTAACATAGTAGAACTACTTGCAAATGAAAGTCTTTTTTCTCCTAATTTTTCAGCTAAATCTGTAAGGTTTAGTGATTTTTCATCATGTAATAGCACTAAATATATATTATCTGTTTTTTTAGCTTTTAATAAAAGATTTTTAACTTGTTGACCCTCTAATTCAAATAAATGATCTTTAACAGAAGCTATAGCCTCATGTTTTAGTGTTATATATTCAATATTTAGCTTGCTTAAAAGTTCATAAACCATTTTTTCATTATCCATAAAAAACCTCCTAAATTTATGTGTAAATTGTAACATAAAAAAAATAATTTTAAAAGGCTTTGTGTTGTGAGATAATACATA
>NZ_LKKW01000043.1 GCF_001891165.1 Streptobacillus ratti
TTTTTTTCACACTCTCTATTTTTTTAATAAATCTCTTATTTCAACTAATAATTCTTGATCTTTAGTTAATACAGGTTCAGCTGGAACAGTTTCTTCAACTGGTTTTTCTCTTTTAAGTTTCATTAATCCTTTTAAAACTATGAAAATTACTAAAGCAATAATTAAAAAGTCAACAATATTTTGTATAAACATTCCATAATTAATTGATAAAGCAGGTGTTTCACCCTCTGCTGGTTTTAATATAATTTGTAATGTTTTAAAGTTAATATTTCCTAATATAAGTCCAATAAATGGCATTATTATATCATTTACCAATGAAGCAACTATTTTACCAAAAGCTCCTCCTATAATAACCCCAACAGCTAAATCTACAATATTTCCTTTAGCTATAAAATCTTTAAACTCTTTTAACATAACTTCCTCCTAGTTTTATTTATATTACAAATACATTATACAGTAAAAATAAATACATTTCAATATGTATAAAAAGAATATTTTATATATGTGTTATTTATCAAATATATGTAACAAAATATTTAAAAGGTTTAACATCTTTATTTTTATATATATTTATGATAAAATATATAAATAAATACTATTATGGAGAGGTTAAAATGTCGGATATAAAATTAAAAAGAAATTTCTCTATTATTGCACATATAGATCATGGTAAATCTACTATTGCAGATAGATTGCTAGAAATTACAGGAACTGTAAGTCAAAGAGAAATGAAAGAACAATTATTAGATAGTATGGATCTTGAAAGAGAAAAAGGAATTACAATTAAAGCACAAGCAGTTACTTTAAATTATAAGGCAAAAGATGGAAAAGAGTATGAATTAAACTTGATAGATACTCCTGGACACGTTGACTTTATATATGAAGTATCAAGATCTCTTGCAGCATGTGATGGTGCTTTACTTGTTGTAGATGCAGCTCAGGGTATAGAAGCACAAACGCTTGCTAATGTATATTTAGCATTAGAAAATGATTTAGAGATACTACCAGTTATAAATAAAATAGATTTACCATCAGCTGATCCAGATAAGGTAATGTTAGAAATTGAAGATGTTATAGGTTTACCAACTGATAATTCAGTATTGGTTTCAGGTAAAACTGGGTTTGGAATAAATGATTTATTAGAGGGAATTGTTAAATGTATTCCTGAACCTCAAGGAAATGTTAATAAGCCTTTAAAAGCATTGATTTTTGATTCACATTATGATGATTTTAGAGGTGTAATTACATATATTAGAGTCTTAGATGGAACTATTAAAAAAGGTGAAAAAATAAAGATAATGTCAACATCTAAGGAATTTGAAGTATTAGAAGTTGGTGTATTTTCACCTAAAATGAAAGAAAAAGAATCATTAGATGCTGGTTCGGTAGGATATATAATTACAGGTATTAAATCTATCAAAGATACACAAATTGGGGATACTATAACGACTGTTAAAAATCCTACAGAGTTTGCTTTAGATGGATATAGACCTGCACAAAGTATGGTTTTTGCTGGAGTTTATCCTATTTCTACAGATGATTACGAAGATTTAAGAGAAGCATTGGAAAAATTACAATTAAATGACGCATCATTAACATATCAGCCTGAAACTTCATTAGCATTAGGATTTGGTTTCCGTTGTGGTTTTCTTGGATTATTGCATATGGAAATTATAGTTGAGAGATTAAGAAGAGAATTTGGAATTGATTTAATTTCAACAGCACCATCTGTTGAATACCATGTTACTGTAGAGGGTACAAACAATATGTTGATTATTGATAACCCTGCTGAATTTCCTGAGGGAAGAAAACATATAGAAGAACCATATATTAAAGGAACTATTATAGTGCCTAAAGATTATGTTGGAAATGTTATGGAACTATGTCAAGAAAAACGTGGAACATTTGTAAATATGAGTTTTTTAGATGAAAATAGATCTATGATAATATATGATTTACCTTTAGCTGAAATAGTTATAGATTTTTATGATAAATTAAAATCCAGAACTAAAGGTTATGCCTCTTTTGAATATGAAATGATAGGGTTTAGAGAATCTAATCTAGTTAAAATTGATATTTTAGTAAGTGGACAAGCAGTAGATGCTTTTTCATTTATAGCTCATAGCGATAATGCTTATTATAGAGGAAGATCTATAGTTGAAAAATTAAAAGAAGTAATACCAAGACAACAATTTGAAATTCCATTACAAGCTGCATTAGGAACTAAAGTAATAGCAAGAGAAACGGTAAAGGCTTTAAGAAAAAATGTATTGGCTAAATGTTATGGTGGAGATATTACTCGTAAGAAAAAATTATTAGAAAAACAAAAAGAGGGTAAAAAACGTATGAAAGCTATAGGAAATGTTGAAATACCGCAAGAAGCATTCCTATCAGTTCTTAAATTAAATGATTAAGGGTGAAAAAATGATAAAAAAAATTATATTTTTTGATGTTGAAACTAATGGTGTAAATCCAACTGATTCTGTTTTATCAATTTCAGCAATGAAAGTTACATATGATACAGTTACAAATAAAATGGTCAAACTTGATGAGTTTGATAGATTTTATTTTAGAAATGAGGGAGAAGAACCGAATTTAGATGCCATAAATGTTAATGGGTTATTTGATAATGAAATAGAAAGAAGAAGAAATTTATCTTTAATTAAATATGCTAGAACATTTAATGAAGATATAGTTAATTTTTTTGAGTTTTGTGATAATGCTGAACATTTTGTTGCTCACAATATTAGATTTGATAGACAATTTATTCCTTTTAAACTTAAATATCAATTTGATACAATGTTAGAAAATATAGATATTGTTAAAGTACCAAGTAATAATCATTATTCATCTTTTAAATGGCCAAAATTAATGGAATGTGCTAATTATTACAATATACCACTTGATGAAAATGAGTTACACAATAGTATGTATGATGTTGTTATTATGGGTAGAGTCATGTTTAAAATGCTTAAAGATAGAGAGGGAGTAAAGAGAGTAAGGAGATTTTTAGTTGATAATATTTCAACTAATTTAAAGTAATATGGATTTTAAAACTTTTATTTATTTAGCTAATTTACTAGGGATAATTTCTTTTGCCTTATCAGGAATTTTTAAAGGTATAAAACATGATCATGATTTATTTGGAGTAACATTACTTGCAATAATTACGTCAGTAGGTGGTGGAGTTATGAGAGATGTGTTGTTAAATAAAGTACCAACTGCATTAATAAATCCACAAGATATATATGTAGCAATAATAGTTGCTTTACTTACATATATACCCTATTTATTATTTAAACCTAAATTTGATGAGAATTTAGTTAAAAAGGCAAGAAAATTAGTATTAATATCTGATGCAGTAGGGTTATCATTATTTGTTTCTATAGGTGCTAATATTGCATTACAAAATGATTTAAATACTATGGGTGTTATAATCATGGCAACAATAACAGCAGTTGGTGGAGGAATATTAAGAGATATTTTAGCAAATGAGACACCTTTTATTTTAAAAGAAGATATATATGCAATACTTTGTGTAATTGCTGGGTTTTTATATAAAATTATGATAATAGATTTACAATTAAATGAAATAAAAACGACTATAATAATATTTTTTACTGTATTGATTATAAGGTTAGTTGTGATTAAAAAGAATTTGAATTTACCTAAATAAAAGTGGACAATAGTCCACTTTTATAATATAAATAATAATTAGGTTAATTAGAATGGCGAAATAGCCCATTTAAATTTTTTCTTATAAAATCCATTTGCAATAGTTGAAATCGTAACCTTTTTTTGTGCAGAAGAGGCGTGAATAAACTCATTATTACCTATGTATATTCCAACATGATTAATAGTTTTCCCTCTACTTGATGTATTAAAAAATAGTAAATCTCCTATTTTAAGGTCTTCAATATTTATTTTTGGAGAATAATTAGCCATATCTTTTGAAACACGAGGTAAGTTAATGGAACTATTTTTTGAAAATACATAATTTACAAATCCAGAACAATCAAACTTATTAGGTCCAACAGCTCCCCAAGAATATGGTCTATCTAAATTAGTTTTTGCAAATTCAATAATCTTATCTCTTAGAACAATTTCATCTTCAAGTGATATTTCCATATTTTTTTCAGATATAACAATCAGTTCATCTAAAATTGTATTTAATCTTTCATCTACTTCATTTTGAGCAAATGAAATAAATGAAAATAAAGATAAAAATATAAAAAATTTTTTCATATTTACCTCCTCAAAAAAATTATATATCATTATAATAAATATGTCAAATAAATATAATAAAAATAATTTACATTACTTATTCATATTTTTATGATATAATAATAAAAAAAGAAAGGAGTTTGATTAATAATCAAAAAATATATATGTTTTTAAAAAATAGTGATAATGTAGGAAGACTAGAAGTAATTTGTGGTAGCATGTTTTCTGGTAAAAGTGAAGAATTAATTAGAAGATTAAGAAGAGAGTCATTTACAAAACAAAATGTTTTAATTTTTAAGCATGCAATAGATAAGAGATATGGTGAAAATGGTATTTTTTCTCATAGTCAAGATAGTATAGGGGCTTTTCCTGTTTCAAATGTGTTAGAAATGGAAAGCATTATTTCTAAACATCCAGATGTTGAAGTAATTGGAATAGATGAAGTACAATTTTTTGGAAAAGAAGTAATAGAATTTTGTAATAAATATGTTAATATTGGGAAAAGAGTTATTGTTGCTGGACTTGATTTAGATTTTAAAGCAGAACCATTTTATCCTATGCCTGAATTATTAACTTATGCTGACTCTATTACTAAATTAAAAGCAATATGTATGGTTTGTGGCAAAGAAGCATATGCAAGTCAAAGATTAATAAATGGAGAACCAGCATTTAAAGATGATCCAATAGTAATGGTTGGAGCAAGTGAAAATTATGAAGCAAGATGTAGAAGACATCACATTGTAAGAGATAGAAAAGATACTAGGGCAAAAATATATTTCTTGTTTGGTACGGATATAAATGCTGGAAAAGAAGAAGTTGAAAAATTTATATCAAGTAAAAATCCTAATGCAAAAACTAAAACAATTAGTATATTTAAAAATGAAGAAAGTGTAATTGATTTAAGAAATAGTATTGAAAAATCATCATATGAATGTGATATTTTATTTATCAGAATAATTAAAAGTCCTTTAATGCCAATAGAGGGAGATTATAGTATTATTGATTTGATGTCAGAATATAGAAAAATATCATCAGTAATTTTAATTTCAAGAAATAGACGTGGAATGATAAATGAAGTATTAATATCTCATGAAACAATTAGGAAAGCTGACTTAAATTTAGAAGATATATACTTTACTCCGTCTGAAAATCCAGAAAATGAAAAAAATATATATAATATAGAAAAAATAATAAAAGCAAAAGCAGTGATAATTTAAGGAGGAAACGATTATGAAAAAAATTATAACATTATTATTTGTACTTACTTCATTAAATAGTTTTTCATATACAAGACTTTCGTCAGATGAATATTTAAGTGGGATATTTACAAGTAAAGCAACTAAAGAAATAATGAAAGGATCTTTTGAATATGATAGTGATTTAGCAGTAGTTTCAGATAGACTAGCAACTTTAGATGCTGTTAAAAATGACGCATTATTAGGATTAAAAGGTTCAATTTATGATTATTCACTTACTAAGTTAAAAGTATTATTTGATGAAACTAAATTATCAGGAAAAAACTTTGATTACGCTACTATGAAAATTATGGCTGAAGAAATATCAAAAAAAATAATAGATGAAAAAAAATATGAATTCGCTAAAACTGTTGAATTAAAAAATAGTGATAAATATTTGATATTAGCTAAAATATCAAAAAAAGATGTAGATAAAATTACTACTGAGCATTTTAGAAAAAGATTATTTAATGTTGTTCAAAGATTAAATGATTATTATCATGAATTAGGAAAATAGCATATGAAAACGAATAATAAAGATATTATTCGTGAATTTTTTAAATCTAAAACAAGATTTTTAGCAATATTTATTATAAATTTATTAGGTATTTCAACATTCATAGGTTTAAATGTATTAAGTAAAGATATGTATAAAACAATAGATGATTTATACACAATAAGTAATGTTGCTGATGTTACAGTTAGTTCAAATATTGCATTAAATCAAGATGATTTAAAGATTTTAAATAATTTAGAATATATATCAGATATTGAATATGGATACAATGAAGAAATATATATAAATAATAGTAAAGAAATATTGAATTTAAAAAGCTTACCTGAAAGAATATCTAAACTTAAATTAGTTGAAGGGAATTTGCCAAGTTCAATTAATGAAATAATAATTGAATATCAATTAAAAGATAAATATAGCTTTAATAAAAAAATAAATGAAAAATTTAAAATTGTTGGATATTATGAAAATGTTGAAAATAGATTAATTAATTCAAAAATTCAGACGTTTAAAGGATATAATGTTTCAAGTATTAATGGGTATACTTTAGCAAAATATTTTGAAAATAAAGAATATACTTTTGCAAATATTAAACTTAAAACAAATTTTAAAACATATAAAGCAGAGTATAGTAGCTATATTTTTGAAAAAAAACTGGATATTAGAAATAAGATAAATAAAAATTCTAAGATGAAGTTAGATGAATTTTTATCACAAAAATATGAAGAGATTAATAAAGGTAAAATGCAAATTGAAAATTCTAAAAATGATATAATAGAAAATGAAAATAAGATTATTGATGCAAAAAATAAAATATTGTCTGCAGAGAAAAAGCTTATTTCAAATATTAATGAATTTCATGGAGCATATGATAAATTCAATAATAATGAATTAAAAATTAATAAACAAAAAGCAGAATTAATAGAAAAGCAATATAATTTAAAAGAAAATTTGTTAAAAATAGAAGATGGATTAAAAGAATTAGATACAAATAAAGAAAAAATAAATAATGGTTTAAATGAAATAGAAAAAGGATTTCATATCATAAGTGAAAATCAGAAAAAAATAGAAGATTCAAAAAAAGAAATTTTTAAAAATAAAGAATATATTGAGTCTTTAAATTCTAGTATTTTTGTATCAAAAAAAAGAATAGAAGATGGTAAAAATAAAATAGAAAAGGCAATAAAAGATATAGAAATTGGTGAAAATAAATTAAAATATGAACTCAAAAATTTAGAAGATAAAAAATATGAATTAATTACCAATTTAACTTTTATTGAAAATAAGAAAAATGAATTAGAGGATAATAAGAAAAAAATTTATGAGGGACTAGAACAAATTAGACTTGGAATAGAAAAACTTGAAGATGGTAATCAAAAATTAATAGAAGAAAAAAATAAATTTGATAGAGAATATGAAGAAAATCTTAATAAAATAAATGATGGAAAAAAAGAAATTCAAAATAATAAAAATAAAGTAGAAATTGCTGAAAAAAGATTTGAAAAAGAAAAAGATAAAGCTAATCAAAAAATAGAAAAAGCTTTAAATGATATAGATATAAATAAACGTAAACTAGATTCATTGAATTCTATATATTTTATTAACACAAGAATTGATAATCCAAATTATTCATCATTTATTGAAAGTGTAGAAAGTTTAAACATCATATCAAAATTATTTCCTGTAATTTTTTATTTAATAGTAATACTTGTTTCTACAACTACTATGACAAGAATGGTTGATGAACAAAGAAATTCTATTGGTACATATATGTTTTTAGGTTATTCTAAAAATCAAATATCAAAAAAATACTATATTTATGCTTTGTTACCAACTATTTTAGGTATTTTATTAGGTATTTATTTTGGAATATATTCTATCCCTAAATTTATTTATACAGCATTTAGAGCAGGCTCTATTTCTATGTATAATAATCTAGTGATTTTATTTGATTTAAATATAGTTTTAATAAGTATTATTGCTTCTATTTTATCTACAATTTTATCAGTATATCTATCTTTAAGAAATGATTTCAATATTGAAATTTCAGATTTACTTAAACCAAAAATGCCAAAACAAGGAAGTAGTATTTTACTTGAAAAAATAAAAATACTTTGGAATAATTTATCATTTTCTAATAAAATAAGTTTAAGAAATATTTTTAGGTATAAAGGTAAAATGATTATGAATATTTTAGGAATTACAGGATGTACTGCCCTTATATTCCTTGGATTTGCAATTAAAAACTCTTTTTCAGATATCTCTGAGTTACAATATAATAAAATAAGAAATTTTCATGCTGAAATTAATTTGAAAAGTCATTTAAATAAAAATGAAATCAGTAAAATAATTAATTTAGTTGAAAAAGATTTTACATCACTTTCTTTAGAGAGTATAAATGCTAAGTTTTCAATTAAAAATCGTGAAAATGATATTAAAATATATATCATAGATGATATTAAAATAGATGAATTTTTCCATTTATCAAATAAAATTGATGATAATGGAGCCATCATTTCAAAAAGAGCCTTAACACTCATGAATAAAAATGTAGGAGATGAAATCTTAGTTAGCGATTTTATAGGAAATGAATATAATTTAAAGATTTCAAATACTACAGATAATTACCAAGGTAATTACATTTTTATTACAAAAAAATTTTATGAAAGAAATTTACAAAAAGAATATAAGATAAATACTTTAATAATAAAGGAATTTGATAAATCATTAGATTATTTATTAGATTTTGATGAAATTCAATCAATATCTTTAAATCGTGAATATAAGGACATTTTTGATAAAATTAGTGATAGTCTTAATTTTATTGTTATATTCATTACTTTATTATCAGCCCTTTTATCTATTGTTGTTACTTATAGTTTACTAGAAATAAATGTAAATGAAAGACAAAGAGAACTAGCAACTATAAAAGTAATAGGATTTTTTTCAAAAGAAGTTTCACTATATATCTATAAGGAAATATTTATTCTTACGATTGTAGGAATTATTTTAGGGTTATTTAGTGGGAAAATCTTGCATAAAATAGTATTAATATCAATGGAAAAAACAAATACAGTTTTTGTTGAAAATATAGGGTATAGTCCATATATATTCTCAATAATATTAACTTTAATTTTCTCTTTTATTTCTTTTTTATTAATACATAGAAAGATTAAAAATATTAATATGATAGAAGCACTTAAAATGGAATAATCTTTATGCCTAAATTCCAAAAGT
>NZ_LKKW01000044.1 GCF_001891165.1 Streptobacillus ratti
TATCAAAAGAGATATGTTTGTAATTATTTACTTCAAAAAGTTGAAATTGATGTTTATTTGTGATAGAATTATACTGTATTTTAAGCATAATTAATTATACCATAAAAGCATGATAAAATCAATGTTTTATGGTATTTTTAGTACAAAAAATCCTACTTTTTTCAAGTAGGATTTTCTGTTATTTGGGCTTTCTATTTCGGAACAGCCCCTTTTATTCATCATTATTTCTTAAATATCTATCCTTTTCTAATAATTAATAAATTTTAACTTGATTTTATTAAAAGTCAATATTAAAAAATAAAAAAGAACTTCTCTATTATTAAGAAGTTCTTTTGAGTTTATGAAGATAGTTCTCTCAAGTTTGTTTAATTATACTATATAAATTCTAATATTTCAAGCAATTTTAATATAAAAATTTAATGGCTAATTAATTGAAAATAAAATATCGTTTTTATTAATATTTATGTATTTTTAAGACCTAACTTAAAGAATTTAAAAATAATATATTTTTATATATTGACTTTTTTGTAAATCGAGCTATTCTTTAATTGGAATAAAGTTGTTAACATTTAAGGAGTTGATTATAAAAATGGAATTAAATTTTGATATTAATGAATTGTATAAAATTGATACTATTGAATTAGAAGAAGAATTAGAAGTTACAGAAATAGACGTTAAATTTTCTAGAACAGAACATAGAATACCACCAGTAACAACAAGAACATAGATTTATTAAATAAAATATAGTAAAATGTTAACAACTTTTTGGAGGTTAAAATATGAAGTATTGTTCAATCAATCCCAATGTTGATTATGCGATTACACCTGAAAATGAATATATATTTTTTTTTGGTGATAAATTTAAGTATATAAAAATTTTAAAAACAAAAGAACTAGAAGTTATTATTGATTACTTTGCATATGGGGAAATTTTGGAAAATTTTTTTAGTAATTTAGATTATTGTAAAAAATGTTATAAGAAAACAATTTCAGTATTGTTAAAAAAGGAAATTCTTTTAATACAAGAGATTAAAAATGAATTTCAATTTAAAAAATACTATACTCCAGAACTTTATGAAAATAATAGGTTTGGCTATCAAACTAGATATTTAAAAAGATTTTATTCTTCAGAATTTAATTTTAATGAATTTCAGAATAAGAAAGTTGCAATAATAGGAGCAGGTACGATTGGATCATTTATTGCTGTAACATTAGCAGCCATGAATGTAAGAAATATTATTGTAATAGATGGAGATGTTGTAAGTGAAAGTAATTTATCAAGGCAAATATTTTATAAAGAATCTGATATAGATAAAAAATTTAAAGTAGATTCATTACAAGAATATATTAAAAACTTAAATTCAAATGTCAAATTTCAAGGATTTAAAATTTATATAAATGAAAAATTTTTAAATTATGAAATTTTTAAAAATGTTGATTTAATAATACAAACTGCGGATAAACCTACAGGTAAAATAGATTTATATGTAGATGAAATTTCTAAAAAACTTAATATAAGTACATTATATTTGCATAATGGAAGTATTGGACCATTTATAATTCCTGGAAAAACAAAAACGTATTTAGACTTCGTAAGAAAACTAGATGAAGAAAGCAAAGGGTTATATAGTAAATCAATTAATTATCAATCATCTAAAAGTAAAACAGCATTTGAAACATCATTACATCTTTTTTACACAATGTTATATCAAATAATAGATGATGTTTTAATTTATTTAATATATTCAGAAATACCAAGATTAAAAAATAAAATATGGTTTTATAAAGATAATTCATATATTGATTTTTGATAGGAAAGAGAAATGATATGAACTACATTAGAAAAAATAGTATATCGATAGATAATTTTAAATTTTATAAAGAAAATATAGATAGCTTAATAAAGTGTAATGATAATTTAATTAATGAAATTTTAAATCTAATATGGATTTCGAGTCCTCAATTATATAGAATGTTGTTAAAAAATAAAATAAATAAAAAAAAGAAAGTACTATGGAAATATATAATTAGAAGTATATTTAGATCTACTCCTTTTGGTTTTTTTTCAACTGTTATTTGTACTCAAAGTTTTAATAAAAAAAGATATTTTGATATAGATTCATTGTGGTTATATAAATTTTTTGAGGAATATATTATTCAAAATAAATTTAAAGATATTGATTATTATTATTTTAAAAATGGAAATGTTTTTGAATTTAAAGATTCTTATGAAATTTTAGGTAAAACTCCAAAACTTTTTTTAAAAAATAATAGTGTAGAGATTTTATTAAAAATATTAGAAGTTCCAAAAAATTTTTTTGAAATAAAAAATGAGTTATTAAAATTAAATATAATTATGAGTGATGAAAGTTTAAAAGATATAATAAAAATGTTAGAGTATAAAAACATTATTATTTCAAATTATAAAATTAATTTAAATAATAGCTCTAATATAAAGATATTAAAGAAAATTGCTAAATTAGAAGACTTGGATTTTGAGTTAAAAAAAATTTTAAACGAGGTTATAATAAGATTCAATAATTTAGAAGAAAATTATAGTATAGAATCGTTAGAATGTATAATAGATTTAATGCAGAAAATAATAAATTCGGATTATTATATTAATGTAATATCTTATGAAACTAATTTTATAGATATTGAAAATAATTATAAAAAAACAATAAATAAATTTGATAAAGATTTTTCAAAATTATTAAATTACATACCAAATTCAAATTTTCAAAATAATATTATTGGAATTATATTGGAAAAATATAGTAAGAATAATTTAGTTCCGTTAAATAAAATTTATTTTGAAACTAAAAAATTTATTTCATTAGAAGAAGAAAAAAAAGGTGTATTTTTTGATATAATAAAAGAAATTTTTATAGATACTTATAATTTATCTAATAATGATTACTGTGATTTAAAAGAGTTTGGATTTATAGATAAATGTATTAAAAAGATGGAAAAAAATAATTTATATAAAAAAAGATTTACAATTAATGATATGGACTATATTATTGAAGGAGTAATGTACAATAATAAATTAAAATTTTCTGGATTATCTAATGAAATTGGAAGTAAAAATTCTGGAAGATTAGCAGGAAGATTTATTTTAAGTGATAATTTTTCAGTTGATGATAAAATTAAATTTATTGAAGAAATAAAAATGAAATATGAAGAAAATAATATAATTCCTACAATAATAGTTGAAAAAAATGATGATTATAGGATATATAATGTAGTATCTAAATATAATTGTAATATTCATAAAATATATTTAGATACATTTTGTGATTTTGAAGATAAATATACTATAAAATTAGATGATTTATTTCTATATGTAAATGATTACGAAGAATTATGTCTATATTCTAGAAAAGAAAAAAAGAGATTGAATATTTTGCAATTAGATGCTTTAAATAAAAAGATATGTTCCAATATTTTTCAATATTTATTTTCTACTACTGAAAATATGTCAGTATTAGATATATTAGAATTTTTAAAAAAAATAGCATTAGATAGTTTTTTTAAAAAGCCAATTTATTATGGTGAAATTTTAATTTTTCAACCAAGTTTTATTTTGAAAAAGGATTTTTATAAATTTTATAAATACAAAGAAGATTTTATAATGGCATTAAAATTAAAATTAAAAAAAAATATTATGCTAGAAAATAATTTGATAAAAATAATAAAAGATGACCAATATTTTATTTTGGATATTAGCATAGATGTTCATCAAGAAATATTAATAGATGAATTAAATAAGAATGATTATTTGATATTGCAAAAGGTAAATCAAATTATTCAAAATTCAATAAATAATAATTTAAAAAGTTATAATTTAGAATACATTTTCAGTAAAATAAATATAATACAAAAAAATGATTTAAATACTGCTATAGACTATAATGAAAATTTAGAATTAAAAACTTTAGAAGATGATGTTATTTCAATGAAAATTTATACTAGATATAGCTTTCAAAATATAATTTTATTCGATATTTATAAAATGATAATAAAATTTAGAAAATTATATTTTGATTTAAAATTTACTTATATAAAATATAGAGAATCAAAAGATCATTTAAGAATAAGGTTTTATGTAAGGAAAGAAGATAAATATAAAATATTAGAAAAAATTGTAAATAGTATAAATGAAATTTTACATATTGATTTTTTTGAAATAGTTCCTTTTTATCAAGAAAAATTAAAATATAATATTGATAGTTATGAATTATATAAAGAATACATAAAAATTGAATCAGAATTAATTGTAAATATTTTAGAAAAACAGAGTAAAGAAAAAAAATATATACTTTATTTTATAATAATTAGAACAATAGAAATTTTTAATATGCAAAATGAATATGAATATGTAGTTTCAAATTTATTAAGATTTAAGGATATAAGAGAAAAAACTAATAGGGATAAAAAAGTAATAATTTCAAAAATAAAAGAATTAAAAGATAATACATTGAAAGGGGTAGAATTAGAAAAATTATATGTTGATTGGGAACAATCACTATATAATTATGTTTATTCATTAAATGACATTTCATATTCAAAGAAGTATGATATTTTAAGAAATATTATACACATTCAAATTAATAGGTTTTATGGAATAGATAGAAATTTAGAAGAAGAGATATTAGAAGTTGTATTTATACTTTTAAAATTTATAATAAATAAACAAGGAGAATAAAGTTAATAAGGTGATAAAGATGAACAAAGAATATAGTTTTTGATAAATTCATTTTAAAGGAGAAATAGATGCAAAAAAATATTTTAAAACTAATAGATAAAAAGATTTTTTTTCTATTAGTTATTTTTAGACTTATTTTAAGTCTGCACAATGCTGTAGTGTCATATTTAATGAAAGTTATTTTAGATGAAATATTTAATAAAAATGTAAAAACAATAAACATAATATTTTTAATCATAATAGTTATAACACTATTTCATGCATATATTTATTACATATACAGTATTAGTCTTGAAAAAGTGAAAAAGAAATTGATGGAAAATATTACTTTTAATATTGTAAATAAATATCTTAGAAATAGTAATGATGATTTTAATTTAGGTAATTTTACTACATTAATTAATGAAGATGTATATAACTTAAGTGATTATCTAATGTATGGATTTTTCCCTATTTTAGATTTTTCTATTATGTTAATAGTAGGGTTTGTATATATTTCATTTTTTTCATTTAAGGCTTTATTCCTATATCTATTTATAGGTTTAATATTTTTATACTATTCAAAGAAAAACTATAACATAGCCTATGTTCAAAATACAGGATATTATGAAAAAGAAGATAAACATAAGACATATTTTGAAAGTCTTATTAAAAATATACCTATTCTTCAAGTATATAACATTTTAAAATGGACATTATCTAAACATAACCTTATTTACAAAGAAAAAATGAAAGAATATGATAGAGTAGCTTCTTCTTTTTCAAAAATGGATAGCTTTCTTACAAGTGGAATATATTTTGTGCAGATACTTACATTTATTCTAGGAATACATTTAGTTTCTACTAAAGAATTAACTTTAGCTGAAATGATATCTATATGGAATATAGGGGTAGGTTCAATAATCTATGTATTTATAGATCTTTTTCCTATAGTTGACTATGTGATAATTCAAAAAACTTCCATAGAAAGAATAGAAAAACATATATTTTTAAAAGATGAAAATGATATAGAAAATATATGTTTTAGTGATGATGTAGAGGGAATAAAAGGAGAAAATATTAATTTTTCATATGATGATAAAAATGTTTTAGAAAACTTATCTTTTAATTTTCCAAATAAAAGAATTTCATATATACTAGGTGAAAATGGTAGTGGTAAGAGCACTTTACTTAAATTACTCTTAAATGAATTAAAATTAAATAGTGGTAAAATATATACAAATATACATAATTTAAAATTTACATTTATTAGTCAAAAAAATACCTTATTTACCACAAGTATATATGAAAATATATGTTTAGGTAAAAAGCTGTCAAAAGAAAAATTGTATTATTTATTAGAAAAATTAAATTTATTGGAAGTTATAGATAAATTACCTAATGGATTAAATAGTATATATAACGAGGAAATAAATCTTTCTGGTGGAGAAATTAGAAGGATTGCAATAGCAAGAGCCATTTTAAATGATTTTGACTACATTATACTTGATGAACCTTTTTCAGATCTAGATAAAGTAAATCAAGATTTAATAATGGAGTATCTATTAGAATTAAAAAAAGAAAAAGGAATAATAATTATTACTCATACTACAGATATGATACTAGAAAGTGATAATGTTTTAAGGTTAGGTGATAGTAAATGATGAAAATTATTAAATTGTGTAGAGAAATCAAAGTATACTATATTTGGCTATTAGCTTTAATATTTTCTATTTTAGAATTTTTAATAGCAAGAGGAATAATTAAATTAGAAGAAAATTTTAACACTAAAAATATATCCTTCCTTTTATTATTAATCTTACTTTTATCTCTAATAGGATATTATTTAAACAAGAAAATATATTTAAAGGAAAAGGAATATAAGCAAAAGATAAATACTGACATATTAACATCACTTACTAAAAAAGAATATATGAAAATTGATGAAGGTTTAGATGGAGAAATTATGACACTTTTAATATCTGATAGTGATATAGTTTCTAAGGCATATATATCTGATTTAACAAAAATAGTAATAGGAATATTATCATTTATAGCAGCTACTGTGTTTGGATTTTTAACTTCTATTAGTCTTACTGTATTTTCATTGATTTTATGTCCTGTGTCTTTATTAATATTTAAATATATTTCAGATAAGATAGAAAAATCATGGAAGTTAAGACAGGAAAGTCAAGAAGACAGTCAACAAATTTTGCAAGAAATATTTGTAAATAAAATACATTTAAAGATACTTAAAAGTGAAAATTTTGCTATAAAATTACTTAAAGAAAGATATGTTAAATTTTTAGATAGTAATTATGAAAATTCAAAACTACAGTGGCAGTTATATACTCTATCTATGTTATCAGGTCTTTTGTTTGATAGTTTAAATTTAATGTTTAGTTTTTACCTAATATTAAATAACAAATTAACTATAGGAGGGTTTATAGGATTTAGTTTACTTATTAGAAATTTTACATGGATATTTTATGAATTACCTAATAATTTAGTTAAAATAAAACAAGCAATAGTTTCATTTGAAAGAATAAATGAATTTATACATATTGAAAATATTGATGAGTTTAAAGTAAATGATATATCTAGTATTAAATTAGAAAATATTACTTTTTCATATATTGAAGGAGAAGAAGTTTTAAAAGATATATCTTTTGAGGTAAATGGAGAAAAGAGTAAAATATCAATATTAGGTAAATCAGGATCAGGTAAAAGTACGCTTTTAAAAATTCTTTTAGGACTATATAAACCAAATAAAGGAAATATATTTATTAATGATAAAAAAGTAGACATATTACCTAAAAATATTTTTAATTATGTTCCACAAAAAATAGAACTTTTCCCTTTTTCGATTAAAGAAAATATATTGATGGGTAGAAATATATCTGAAGAAAAATTAAATGAAATAATAGAAAAAACAAATTTAAAAGAATTTATAGATGAAAAAGGATTGGATTATGAAATAAAATTAAATGAAGATATAAATTTATCTTCAGGTCAAATTCAAAAAATAGGAATTGCAAGAGCATTAATAGAAGATAAAATATTAATATTTGATGAACCTTTTGCTAATGTTGATAATGAAACAGAAGATAAAATATCTAAGTTATTATACAAAATTAATTTACCCGTAATACTAATTTCTCATAGAGATAGTAAATTTATACAGCATTCTAAAAATATATTATTGTGAATTATAAAAATTAATAGTATTAAAGTTTAAAAGTTCATAAAATTTCTTTCTATTTATTCTTTATCTTACTAAATTTCAACTTAATTTTATTAAAAATCAATATCAAAATATAAAAAAGAACTTCTCTATTATTAAGAAGTTCTTTTGAGTTTATGAAGATAGTTCTCTCAAGTTGTTTTAATAATACTATATAAATTGTAATATTTCAAGCAATTTTAATATAAAAATTTAATGGCTAATTAATTGAAAATAAAATATTGTTTTTATTAATATTTATGTATTTTTAAGACCTATAAGATATAGGTTAAAT
>NZ_LKKW01000045.1 GCF_001891165.1 Streptobacillus ratti
CACAAATAAGTGGAGAAGGACATAATATATCAGGTTCATATGGTTACTATAATGGAGAACATGCTTTTGCGATAGGGTTATCAGGAACAAATAGTACATCTAATTTAGTATATAGGGCAAGTGGGTCATTAAATACAAGAGGAAATGTAGCATTAGGAGCAGGATTAGGATATCAATTTGATAATATTGTTACAAGAAGTAAGGAAATGTTAAAATTGCAAAGAAATGGAAATATTAATTTACTTGATGAGAAAGTTTATGAATTAGATAACGAAGTTAAGGCTCTTAAGGAAAATAATAAGAAATTAGAAACTAGAATTGCAGAGTTAGAAAACTTAATGCAAAAATTTATGGAAGATATAAAGAAATAGAATTGTTAAATTTATAACAATAAAGTAATTAGAAACTCAATACCTGAGTTTCTTTTTATTTTATTCAAATATGTAAAACCAAAATTTGAAAGTGAAAATCATCTTTGTTTTTTACTTGTAGACTTTATTGACAAAAAAGAGTGGGGGGGGTATAATGTTTTTAAAATCTTTGGGAAAGATAGACTTATATAAATAAAAAGGTAAAAAGGAGGCGTATTATATATCACAAAAGGTATATAATACAATAATGAATGAAAAAAAATAATCTAATTGGTATATTAGCTTTTATTTCGGTTTTATCTTATACTGATACAATTTATAGGCCAATATCTGGGAATATTAATGGTCCTAATAATTATGGAAATCAAAATAATAATTTCATAATTGGTGTTGATACTAAAAGTGATGGTACAAGAATAGAATTATCAAATACTTTTGAATCAGGAGTCAGTAATTCAATATTAATAGGAGCTAAAAATACAATAAGGACTAATGGGACAAAGGAGTCTGTAGCAATTGGATACAAGAATATTATTGAAGAGAGTAACTCAGTTGTTGTAGGAGCCTGGAATCATGTTAAGGGACACAATTCAACAGCAATGGGAATAGAATCAAATTCATTAGGAAAGTATTCTGTTGCAGTTGGAAGAAAAGCAGGAAGCAAGGGAGAAAATTCTATAGCTATGGGAAACTATGTTACAGCTATAGCTAAAGCTAGTTCAGTTTTTGGAATTATTTCAGAAGCAAAAGGAGAAGAGAGTTTAGCCGTTGGATATAAAGTTAATGCAGGGGGTAAAAAATCAACAGCTATAGGAAATAATAATACTATATCTAATGGTGAAAAATCTGTTGCAATAGGAAGTTATGCAAGAACTTATGGTGAAAATGCAGTAGCTATAGGGCATGATGTAAAGGCAGAGAAAGAAAACGCAATAGCAATAGGGAATGGAGCGAGAGCAGATTTTCAAAATTCAATAGTAATAGGTAATAATGCTCATGCAGAAAGATGGGATTCAATAGTTATAGGGGATAGTGCTAGAACTAAAACTAGGGGAACAATAGCTATAGGACAAAAAGCATATGCTAATGAAATAGAATCTATTGCATTAGGAAATGAATCTAAAACAAATTTTGTGGGAGATGTGGCTTTTGGATTTAAAGCACATTCAACAAGTAAGACAGGTAATAGGGGAGCTTCTTCAATTAATGCAGCAACGGCTATAGGATCATTATCAAAGGCTAGTAATAATAAAACTGTAGCTGTGGGTGTTAGCTCAAATGCAGAGGGAGATGGTTCTACATCTATAGGTGCTGATTCAAAAGCAACTATAGATAAATCAGTAGCATTAGGTTTAGAAAGTATAACAACAAAAGCAGTAGCAACAAGTAATTCTAAAATGAGTGGAATAACATTTGGAGAGTTTGCAGGAAAAAATCCTATTTCAGTGGTGTCTATAGGTTCTGTTGGAAAAGAAAGACAATTACAAAATGTGGCAGCAGGACAAATAAGCAAAACATCAACTGATGCAATAAATGGTTCACAACTTTTTGCAACTAATAGTGTTTTAACAGAATTAGCTAATTCAACTAAAACTATTTTTGGTGGAAATGCAACTATAACAACAAGTGGAAAACTTACTATGAGTAATATTGGTAATACTGGTAAGAATAATATTCATGAAGCAATAATAGCATCAAAAACAGAAGTAACTGCAAATAATGAAGAAGAAGCAAATAAGACAAAAGGAAATATTGTATTAACATCAAAAGATGATAAAGATGGGCATAGAAAATATAATGTTAAATTAAATGATAAAATAACTTTAGGAAGTAAAAATTTAATATTAGACGGAACTAATGGTACAATAACTGGATTAACAAATAAATCATGGAATCCAGGTAGTATTACAAGTGGAAGAGCAGCCACAGAAGATCAATTAAAGGTATTAGATGATAAGTTTAAATCATTAAATAATTTTGAATTTAATGTTAAAGCTGGACAAACTGGAACAGGAACAACTACAGGAACAGTAAAAGAAGAAAAAATAGTAAAAGATGATACATTAAAACTTAATGCAGGAGATAACTTAAGCATTAATCAAAATGGTAAAGATTTTTCATATTCATTAAATAAGGAACTTAAAGGTTTAAAAAATGCAGAATTTGAGGGAACAAATGGAAATAAGACAAAAATTACTGGAGATGAAGTATCAGTAAATTCTGGTAAAGATAAAGTATCATTAAGTAAAGATGGATTAGATAATGGTGGAAAAGTAATTAAAAATGTAGCAGAGGGGAAAGCAGATACTGACGGAGTAAATAAATCTCAATTAGATAAGGCTAAAAAGGAGTTAGAAGATAAATTAAATAAGGTTTCAAAAGAATCACAAACAAATATATCTTCTAGTGATAATAACCTTGTAATAACATCTAAAAAAGGAGCAAATGGAGAAAAAGAATACGATGTTAAATTAAATGATAAGGTTACATTAGGTAAGGATGGAAATAAAGTAGAACTTGATGGTACAAAGGGAGAAATAAAAGCAGGACAAGTAACAGTAGATGGGAAAAATGGAGTAGTTAATGGTTTAACTAATAAAAAATGGGATTCAAATAATATTAAGAGTGGACAAGCAGCAACGGAAAACCAATTAAAAGAGTTAGATAATAATCTTAATAAAGCAATAAATGATTTTGGATTTAATGTAACATCAGGACAAACTGGAACAGGAACTGCTAGTGGAACTACAACAGAAAAAGTAAAAAAAGATTCTACAGTAAAGTTTAATGCTGGAGATAATTTAGATATTAAACAAAGTGGTAAAGATTTCACTTATTCATTAAGTAAAGACTTAAAAGGAATGAATAGTGTTAAATTTGGTGAAAATGGTAAAGAAAAAATATCATTAAGTAAAGATGGACTAGATAATGGTGGAAAAGTAATTAAAAATGTTGGAGATGGAAAAGCAGATACTGACGGAGTAAATCTAAAACAACTAAAAGATAGTAGAACAGAAGTTAAGGCAGAAAATGGTTCATCTGTAGATGTAAAATCAAGTTATGATAGTGCTAAGAATAAGTATACATATACATTAGATGTAAAAGCAGATAATAAGACAATAATTAAAGATACAGATGGTAAATTAAAAGCTAATGTAGGAAAAATTAGTACAGAAGTAAATAATGATAAAATGGAAGCAAAAACATCTGATGGTGAACAAATAGCTAAGACAGGTGATGTAGTAGATGCAATAAATCGTTTAGGAAATAATACTATGTCATTTGGAGGAGATAATGGAAATACAGATGCCCAAAGTTTAAATAAAAATGGAGGACTGAAATTTAATATTAGAGGTTCAGATTACATTACAACAACTGCTAGAGGAAATGATGTTAATGTAGATTTATCAGATAAAGCCAAAAATGATATAGCTAAGGGAGTGGCAGCTAATAGTGGGGTAGCAAATGCAATAGCAATGGCTAATTTACCACAAATAAGTTCATTAGATGGATATAGACATAATATAGCAGGCTCATATGGTTACTATAATGGAGAAAATGCTTTTGCATTAGGTTTATCGGGAATAAATAATAAAGGAAATATAGTCTATAAAGCAAGTGGATCATTAAATACAAAAGGACATGTGGCATTAGGAGCAGGTATAGGTTATCAATTTGGAAGCTATAATAACAGTAATAATGATATAAAAGAAACAGATACAATTATTAATAGTTCTTTAGAAAAACTTAATGCTTTAAATCATAGATTAAATGAACAAAATCATAAATTAAATGATCAGAATAATAAATTAAACGAACAGAATAAAGATTTGAATAATAAAATTGAAAAACTTGAAGAAAGACTAAAAAATATTGAAAAAATTAAGTCAAATGAAGATGACCTATATACAATAAATGGATATAACCTAGGGATATCAGAACTAACAAGTTCACAAATAGATATACTTAAAAATATAGTAGAAGAATTAAATGCTAATTATAAGAATAGAAAGATATATATAACAGGATATACAGATAATGTATCAAATGAAAATCTAAATCTTGAATTAGGCTTAAAGAGAGCAAATAAAGTGGCTCAAAAATTAAGAGAGTTAGGATTAGATATGAGTATATCGATAAGAAAGGTAAGTTCATCAGGTTATAACAATATAGTGGAAACAAATAATAATTCAAATGGAAGATCTTCAAATAGAAGAGTAGAAATTGAGTTAAGATAAGATTATTTGATTAATTAATAAAGAATTATTGCTATTTATTAGTGATAGTTCTTTTATTTTATAAATAAATTAATTTGTAAAAACTTTTAATAGTTAAAATATAAGGGAAATATTGAAATATAATTATTCAATATAAATTTATTTTGATTTAAACTATTGACAAAATAGTGCGGGGGGGGGGGGTATACTTATGTTATATTATTTGTGAAAAAAATATTTTTATTTTGAAATTTTGGTATATATAAAAAGGAGGTGAATTACATAGTTGCGGTTACAACTATGTAAGGAGCAAATGAAGAAAAATAATTTAATTGCAGTTTTAGCTTTTATTTCTATTTTATCTTATTCTAAGAGTAATGAGAAAAATCCAGAAGTTAATACTGGAAATAACTTGAAAGTTAGTACAATTTTTGGTAATGATTCAAATTTAAAATTAGAAAAATCAATGATTGTAGGAGTAAGTTCGCTTACTAGTGATAAGGTAGAAATAGGTAAAGATTCTAAATCGGAAAGAGATAAAACTATTGCGATAGGATCAGGTGCAGTTTCAAGAGGGAAAGATGGAATAGCAATAGGGGTTGGAGCTCATGCTGGAGCTACTCCAAATTTAAGTAATGATATGATTAATGCAATAGCTATAGGAACAGGAGCAAAAGCAACAGCAACTGATTCAATAGCTATAGGAAATAAGGCAAATGCTAGGACTATCTATGGGATAGCAATAGGAACGGAAACTTCAACTGATGGAATAGGTGCAATAGCTCTAGGGTATAAGAGTAAGGCTAATTCAGACTCACTAGCAATAGGTAAAGAGGCAGAAAGTTATGGAAAAGGTATAGCGATAGGAGAGGGATCATATTCAAAACGTGGTAGTGTTGTAATAGGACATGAAGCAACATCAAAAGGAATATATGCTGGTAATAATGTAGCTATAGGAAGTAAAAGTACTATAAAAGAGGAGTTAGTAAATGCAACTGCATTAGGAAGTGGAGCTAGGGTAGAAGAAAAATATTCAACTGCACTTGGAGCAAATTCTGTAGCAAAAAATAGAGATAGTAGATTAGGCTATGATATGCTAAAAAATAATGTGGTTAATTTAGAAGATAAATTAACAGAATCAGATAAAGCACAATATGCTGCTTTAAAATCAGAATTAGAAAGAAAGATAGAAGAAAATAAAAAGGTTGAAAAAGAAAAAGAAGAACTTGTAAAAAAACCTTATGATGATAGAACAGAAGATGAAAAAAATAAATTATCAGAATTAAATGAGAAGATTTTAAAAAATAATAAAGAAATTAACGAGAAATATAAAGAGTATGCAAAACTAGTAAAAGCATGGAAAGCTACATATGGAGAAGTATCAATTGGAGATGCTGAAAATGGAATGACAAGACAATTAACTGGACTTGCAGCAGGTACAGATGATACAGATGCAGTAAATGTGGCTCAATTAAAATCTTTAGCTAAAAAATTTGATGATGAAAATCAAACATATTTTCATATTAATACAGAAAAAAATAAAGATACAGGTAATAAAGATACTAATTTAGGAAAAATTGGTGAAGCAGCAGGAGCTACAGGTAAACATTCAATAACGGCAGGAATGAATGCTAAGTCTGAGGGCGAGGGAGCAATAGCATTAGGACACGGTGCTAAATCTTCAAAAGATGATGCTATAACTATAGGAAGAAAAACTGAAGCAAAAGGAGAATCTGCAATAGCATTAGGAGTATCTTCAAAATCAGAGGGTAATCATTCAATAGCTATAGGTAAGAGTAGTAAATCATTAAAATTAGATTCAGTAGCATTAGGGCATTCATCTAGTGCAAAAGAAGAACGTTCAGTAGCTATAGGAGCATATTCATCTGCAACAAAATCTTCTTCACTAGCTCTTGGTCCATGGTCAAAAGCGTCTGCACAAGGTGCAATAGCTATAGGTAGTGGTTCTATGTCTAAAGCAAATAGTTCTATAGCAATTGGAGAAAATGCGAAAGTAGAAGATAAAGGAGAAAATGGTATTGCAATTGGTATAGGTGCAAAGACTTTAGATAGAAATGGTATAGCTATTGGAAAAGAATCTGAGGTTAAAGGAGAGAAAGGAATAGCATTGGGTCTGTATTCTAAAGCTCAAAGAGGATCAATATCTTTAGGATATAAAAGTGAATCAGATTTAGAATCGGTAGCTATAGGACATGAGTCTAATGCGTTTGGAGGTCGTTCTGTAGCTTTAGGACCTTATGCAGAAGCAAAAGAAAATAGTAGTGTGGCTATAGGACCTTATGCAAGAGCAAATGGTGACTCTTCAATAGCATTAGGATTAGGTTCACAATCTAAAGATTCAAGCAGTATAGCTATAGGAAGTCAAACTGAAAGTCTTGGAAGAGAATCAGTATCTTTAGGGTATAGTTCAAAAGCAATTATAGAAAAATCAGTAGCTCTTGGGTCAGAGAGTGAAACAACTAAAGCAACATCAGTAAGTTCTGCTCAAATAGGAACATTAACATATGGAGGATTTGCAGGTAATACACCTATTTCAGTAGTATCTATAGGTTCTGCTGGAAAAGAAAGACAATTACAATATGTAGCAGCAGGACAAATAACTAAAACATCAACAGATGCAATAAATGGTTCACAACTTTATGCAACTAATAATATTTTAGGTAATTTTATAGACACAACTAAGAGTATTTTAGGTGGAGATGCTAGTATAACTACAAGTGGAGAAAATGCTGGAAAACTTACTATGAGTAATATTGGTGGAACTGGTAAAAATACAATTCATGAGGCAATAAAAGAATTAAAAGGTAATATTACTGAATCAATAGCAAATTATGGATTTAATGTAATGGCTGGACAAACTGGAACAGGTCAAGTAAATGGAGCAAATTCAGAAAAAGTAGGAAAAGATAATACATTAAAATTTATTGCTGGAGATAACATGAGTATTACTCAAAATGGAAAAGAGTTTACTTACGCATTAAATAAAGTGTTGCAGAATTTAACTAGTGCAGAATTTAAAGATAGTAATGGAAATACTACTAATATTACTGGAAATGGAATGAGTATAAATTCTGATAAAGGAGATAAAGCTGTATCAATAAGCAAAGATGGATTAAACAATGGTGGAAATAAGATTACTAATGTATCAGACGGAACAGATGCTAAAGATGCAGTAAATAAATCACAACTAGATAAAGTAGAAAACAAAATAAATGAAACAAAAACAGAAATAGATAATAAAATAAAAGATATGGACAAAAAGATAGAGGACATAG
>NZ_LKKW01000046.1 GCF_001891165.1 Streptobacillus ratti
TTTTTTTCACACTCTCGATTTATTCCTAAGGGTAGGTCTATGAATAAATTAAGAAAAAAAGATGTTAAATTTATTGAAAATTTTATGAATAATTATCCTAGAAAAATTTTCAATTCTTCAACATCTTATGAAGTTTATGAATGTCTTTTAAATCTTGTTTAAGTTGTTTTTGGACATTTACTTTTGGAATTTAGGCAAATTAAAAAGAATTAACTCCTTTACAGAAATTAATCCTCATTTTAATCACCATTCTCCTATTTAAAGACCTTCATTTGTTACCACCATTATATATATAAAGTTTAACAAATATTTTATCTACTTATTTTTTTTGCATTAATCTTTCTAATTCATTAATTCTATTTTCTAAAGTTTTATTATTTTCTTCAATAACTTTAACTTTTTCTTCAAGAACTTTGAATTCTTTATCTAATTCATAAACTTTTTCATCAAGTAGATTAATATTTCCATTTCTTTGTAATTTTAACATCTCTTTATTTCTATTTCCTACACTCTCAAATTGATATCCAAGTCCTGCACCTAGTGATATATGTCCTCTAGTATTTAATGATCCACTTGCTCTATATACTAAATTAGCTCTATCATTCATTCCTGATAATCCTATTGCAAATGCATGTTCTCCATTGTAGTATCCATATGAACCTGACAGGTTATGTCCAATACCACTCATCTGTGGTAAATTGGCCATTGCTATTGCATTTGCTACTCCACTATTTGCTGCTATTCCTTTTTCTATATCTTTTTTCGCCTTATCTGTTAAATCTACCTTAACTTCATTTCCTTTAGCTTCTGTTTTTATATATCCTGAACCACTAATTTTAAAATTTAATCCTCCATCTTTATTTAATGATTGTTTATCTGTTTCTCCACTATCTCCACCAAATGATATACTATTATTTCCTAAGGCATTTATTGCTTTTGATACTTCTCCTGCATTTGCTACCTTTTTAGAATCTTCATCACTTAATTTTTCTACTTTACCTCCAGAACTTGATTTTAATTGTGTTGTAGATAAACTAATATCATAAATATTATGTCCTTCATTTGATTTTTTAGATGTTAAAGTTACTGGACCTTTAGTCTTATTTGCTTCCTCTCCAGAATTTGCTGTTATATCTGTCTTTAGCGTCTTTGTTGCTTTGTCTATCTTATCTGTTAAATCCTTTTTAGTGCTTTCTATTTTTTCATCATTTTTTGTTATTTTTTCTTCTAACTCTTTCTTAGTTTCATCTATCTTTTTATCTACTTCTTTTTTATTATCCTCTATCTTTTTCTCTAATTCTTTCTTAGTATCATCTATTTTATTTTCTATTTCTTTCTTATTTTTTTCTATTTCTTTCTTACTTTCATCTATTTTATTCTCTAATTCTTTTTTAGAAGTGTCTATTTTTTTCTCAACTTCATCTAATTGTTTCTTATTTACTGCATCAGTGTCATTTTTTCCATCACCAATATTTTTTAAAACTTTACCCCCGTTATCTAATCCATCTTTAGTTATTTTTACTTTATCACTACCATTATTTATAGATATTTCATCTCCAGTAATCTTAACTTTACCTCCAGAAGTGCCATTAAATTCTGCACTAGTTAAATCTTTTAATGTTTTACTTAATGCATATGTAAAATCTTTTCCAGCTTGTGTAATACTTAAATTATCTCCAGCTTTTAATGTTAGTAATTCATCTTTTAATAGTTTTGTTTTATTTTCTCCAGATGAAGTTCCTGTTCCTTCTTTTCCTGCCATTACATTAAATCCATATTCAGCTATTGATTTTGTTATTTTATCATCTAATGATTTTATTGCCTCATGAATTGTATCTTTATTTGTTCCACCTATATTTGTAAAAGTAAGCTCTCCATTTTCTGCTAAATTTGCATTTCCACCAAAAATACTCTTTGTTTTATTCGCAAATTTACCTAAAATATTATTAGTTGCAAATAGTTGTGATCCATTAATTGCATCTGTTGAGTCTTTACTTACTTGCCCTGCTCCAACATACTGTAATTGTCTTTCCTTATTTTTAGATCCTATAGCCACTACATGAGAAACGTTTGGTGCTGCAAAGTTTCCATATTTTAAATTTTCTATTGTAACATTTAAAGATGCCACAGGTGTTTTTGTTTCACTTTCTGATCCAATAGCTACAGATTCATCTACAGTAACTTTTGAATGTCTTCCTATTGCTATAGAGTCTGATTTTAAGGCTTCTGAACTTTGTCCTATTGCTATAGATTTTCCACCTTTTGCTTTTGCGTATAATCCTAAAGATATATCATTAGTATTTTCTGATACTGCATAAGCTCCTATAGATATTGAATGTTTTCCTTTTGCTTCACTATTATATCCAAATGCTATAGAATTTTCATCTGAAGATTTACTTTCTTTACCTATAGAAATAGCATTTTTAACCGCTTTTGCATTATCTCCTAAAGCTATTGCTCCATCATCTTTTGCCTCAGTATTTGTTCCAATAGCTATACTATGTTCTTTTGAACTTTTTGAACTTTTACCTATAGCAATACCATTTATTGCATCTTCTTCCACTTTTGAACTAACTCCTATTGCAATAGAACCAGATGCTTTAGACATAGCATTTCCACCTATAGCTATAGCATTCATTGCTGCTGCTTCTGACCATAAACCAATAGCTATACCGTAATCTTTTGTTGCCTTTGAATATGATCCTAATGCAATCGTTCTTTCTGCTGTTGTAACAGCTTGATGTCCTATTGATAAAGCATCTAATTTTTCTGATCTACTTTCTTTTCCTATAGCTATTGCATGTGCTCCTTCTGATTTAGAATTCGTTCCCACAGCTATACTACTTTCTCCATTTGTCATAGCAGATGTTCCAAATGTTATAGAATTACTTTTAAAACTTTGAGAACTTTGACCAATAGAAATAGAACCATCCTCTTTTGACTTAGCTTTTCTTCCTATTGCTATAGCTGAGTTTTTTTCTGCAACACTTTCAGATCCTATAGATAATGAATCTGTTCCTTTTGATTCTGCATATCTACCAAGTGATATTGAATAATTATTTGAAGTCTTAGCACCATATCCTATAGAAATAGAGGCTTCTCCTTCAGAATTAGCATGCATTCCTACTGCTATTGTATGCTTTTTTAAACTCTTAGAATTATATCCTATTGCAATAGATGCCTCTTCTTTTGCATTAGCTTTCATTCCAGCTGTTATAGAATATTTTCCTTCTGCTCCAGCTGCCTCTCCAATTTTACCTAAATTACTACTTTTATCTCCACCATTGTGAGTGCCTGTATTAACATGAAAATATGTTTTTTTATCATCTTCTAGTTTTGTTGCCAAAGCTTTTAATTGAGCCACATTTACTGCATCTGTATCTTCTTTTCCTGCTGCTAGTCCCGTTATTTGTCTTGTAACTGTACTTCCATTACCTATTGCTAATGCTGCATGAGTTGATTGCCATGCATTTCCCGAAAGGGTTTTATCAGCACTTGGTACATATCCCATTACTCCTTTATCTACAGTTGTCTTTGATTCACTTCCTAAAGCTATTGCTCCCATCATTGTTGATTCAGCTTTGTATCCAAAAGATAATGCATTTTCTCCAGAAGCTTGTGCTATATGACCTAAAGCTACTGAATTCTTTCCTGATGCATCTACTCTCTTTTTGGAATCTGTTTGATACAGTGCATTTCTTTCTCTTGCCGATGATCCTATCGCTATTGCATTTTCTCCACTTGATGTTGCATTTGTTCCTATAGCTATTGAACCTTTTTCTTTTGCTAATGCTGTTACCCCTTGTGCTATAGATTCATTTCCTAATGCTGTTGCACTTCTTCCATATGCCTGTGAATAATACCCTTCAGCATAACTTCCTGCTCCTATTGCTATAGCTGATGCTTTTGTTGCCCTTGCTTGAAAACCTATACCTACACCAAATACTGCCCCTTTACTTGATGAATGACTCCCTAAAGCTACTCCACCCTGTCCTGCATGAGAGAATGCTCCTAGGGCTACTCCTGTCCCTCTTTTTTTTGTAGTATCTAATATATTCCCTGGTACTTTATTATCCAATATTTTGGGTACACCTTTAGGATCATATTCTATTTTGGCTGAATTTCCACGAGTAAATCCATCTGTTCCATCTACGCCTTGTTGATTTTCTGTTGGATCTTTTTCATAATCCTCTGAATAAGATATATTACTTAAAAAGCTTCCTGTTATTAAAAAAGCAATAATAAGTCCTTTACTAATATTTATTTTCCTTTTAAGCCGTTTCTTCAATTCACCTTCTATTTTAAAATTTTTAATCATATCACTTTCTCCCGTTTAAATTATTTTTTTTCACAATTTATCTGTAAAAGTATACCCCCCCCCGATATTTTGTCAATATATATTTTCTTTTAAAATATATATTAACTTTTGTATTTAAATATTTATCATACTTTGAAGCTATTAAAAAAATATAGAAATAGTTCTTAATATATTTCCTATTTTTTCATTAACTCTTTTACTAACTTTTCTAATTCAAGAATCCTAGTTTCTAAAATTTTATTATTTTCCTTAAGAACTTTAACCTCATTATCACTTTCTGATACACTCTTAAATTGATATCCAACTCCTGCTCCTAAGGCCACATGTCCCTTTGTATTTAATGATCCACTCGCTCTATATACCAAATTAGCTGTGTCATTTAAACCTGATATTCCCAATGCAAAGGCATGTTCTCCATTAAAGAATCCATATGATCCCGCTATATTATGTCTATGTCCTCCTAATGAACTTACTTGTGGTAGATTTGCCATCGCTACTGCATTCGCTACTCCTGAATGTGCTACTACTCCTTTTTCTATATCTTTTTTAGCTTTATCTGATAAGTCTACATCAACATTATTTCCACTAGCCTTTGTTGTAATATATTCTGAACCTCTAATATTAAATTTCATTCCACCTTTTTTATTTAGTGTTTGTTTTTCTGTACTACCACTATCTCCACCTAATTCTAAAGTATTATTTCCCAAACCATTTATTGCATTTACTACATCTCCAGTTTTAGCTATTTGGTCATTATTGTCTGTTTTAGCCTCTACCTTTCCATTATTTTCTTGTGTTGTAATTTTTCCAATATTGGCTTTTAATGTCCCATCTGGACCCTTTAGTATTGTCTTATTATCCACTTTTACATCTAATGTATATACCTTATTACCATTTACACCAATGCTTGATTTTACATCTACTGCTGAATTATTATTTGCTTTTACTTCTGTTATTGCAGCTTTTATTGCATCATCTATATTATTTTTATTAGTTCCACCTATATTTGTCATAGATATATCACCAATATTATCCCCATTTTTAGTTATCTTTGAATTCCCACCTAAAATTTTCTTTGTTGAATTCATTAAATTTGACAAAGCATTATTAGTCGCAAAAAGTTGCGAACCATTTATTGCATCTGTTGATTCTTTAGAAACTTTACCTGCTGCTGCATTTTTAATTTGTCTCTCTGAACCCTTTGTTCCAACTGATACTTGATGTCCATCACTACCTGCTTCTCCTGCAAATCCAGAATAAGTATAATCTCCTACTGTAGCAGAAGTTTCTTGTGTAGCATTAGAATCTGTTTTAGAGCCTGAACCTATTGCAATAGAATTTTCATGACTCGCTTCAGAATTAGCTCCTAATGCAGTTGAATTTTTATTTGATGCTTTAGAATTAGAACCTATTGCAGTTGAAAGTTCTTGTTCTGCTTTAGCTTGACTTCCGATAGATGTTGAATAATTCCCATTTGATTTAGTACCATAACCTATACTAACTGAACTATCTCCTTTACTTTCTCCTTGATATCCTATGTTAGTAGCCCCTGTTCCACTAGCCTTACCACCAAAAGACATAGCTGAGTCTTTTTCAGCACTTGCATTATTTCCTATTGCAAAGGCATTATCTCCATCTGCTTTTGCATTAGCTCCTATAGCAACAGCTCCACCATTACTACCCTTATGTTGACCTTTATTTGTTTGAGCATTAGTTCCTATAACAACATCATGATTCCCTCCAGCATTTGAATTTTTACCTATTGCAACAGATAATTCTCCTTCTGCTTTTGCTCCCTCTCCCATAGTTGGATTAGAAACTGTAGGGGCAGGAGTAGCATCAGAATAAGACATGATAGAAGCAAAGGCTAATCCTACAATAAAATTCTTTTTCTTCATTATTCTTTAGTATAATATAGCTAGTTGTTAAACTATATTATACACCTCCTTTTCTTTTATATTTTTTATAAATAACCTATTTAATAAATATTTTTGTTTTTTAAATTGATAATATTTTCAAAAATTGAAAAATATTTTTTTAACAACATTGGCTCTATTATACCCCCCCCCCGTACTATTTTGTCAACAACAAATTCAAAAATTCACAAGATATTTAAAATTCTCATACTTTATGATTTTTATAAATTAAAAAGGGTTAGCTCCTGATTTATTCAGAAGTCAACCCTTAATTAATTATCTATTTCCTATTTTTTCATGAACTTTTCTACTACCATTCTTAATTCTTCTAACTCTTTTTTCATCTCATTAAATTGTAATTCAAGCTCATAAACTTTCTCATCAAGTAAATTTATGTTTCCATTTCTTTGTAATTTTAACATTTCCTTACTTCTTGTAACAATATTATCAAATTGATATCCTAATCCTGCTCCTAATGCTACATTTCCTCTTGTATTTAATGACCCACTTGCCCTATATACTAAATTAGACGTACTATTTGTTCCTGATAATCCTATTGCAAAAGCATGTTCTCCATTATAGTAACCATATGACCCTGATACATTATGGCCTTCTCCACTTATTTGTG
>NZ_LKKW01000047.1 GCF_001891165.1 Streptobacillus ratti
AGAGGGTAAATCTAAGGTGATAATGACTCTTACTGAGAGATTATCAAGAATTAATATTGTTCGTTTATTAGATGCTAAGACTAATGATAATGTTATTAAAGAGGTTGAAAAGATTATTAAAAGTAATAAATATTTAATTCATTCTATTACTTCTGATAATGGTTCTGAGTTTTCTAATGTTAAGTATATTACTGATTTAGATATTAAGTGGTATTTTGCTCACCCTTATTGTTCTAATGAGAGGGGTAGTAATGAAAATAATAATAAGATGATTAGGAGATTTATTCCTAAGGGTAGGTCTATGAATAAATTAAGAAAAAAAGATGTTAAATTTATTGAAAATTTTATGAATAATTATCCTAGAAAAATTTTCAATTCTTCAACATCTTATGAAGTTTATGAATGTCTTTTAAATCTTGTTTAAGTTGTTTTTGGACATTTACTTTTGGAATTTAGGATATGAAGTTAATATTCTTCAAAAAGTTGAAATTGATGTTTATTTGTGATACAATTATATTGTATTTAAGCATAGTTAATTACACCGTAAAATCATGATAAAATCAATATTTTAAGGTGTTTTTAGTACAAAAAACCCTACTTTTTTCAAGTAGGATTTTCTGTTATTTGGGCTTTCTATTTCGGAACAGCCTCTATTTTAATATATCTAACATATCATGATAGATTGGTATTTCTATATCTACTCTTTCGTTACTGCTAGGGTGAGTAAATGAAAGTTTGTATGAATGTAGCATTTGTCTTTTTGCTATCTTATGAAAAATTGAATCAGGATTATATAAGCTATCTCCAATAATTGGATGTCCTAAATGTTTTAGATGAACTCTAATTTGATGTGTTCTACCAGTAAATAGTTCGCATTCTACAAGAGAAATATCAAGATGAGGATAATTTTTTATTAATTTAAATTTAGTTTTAGCATATTGTCCTCTATCATCTATTACTCTAGCCAATTCATCACCATTTTTATATATCTTTTCTTCTACTATAATTTCTTCTTTTTCAAACATGTTTTCAGTAAGTGCCATATATTTTTTAATAACATTAGCTTTTCCAGATTGAATAAATGATTGAGCAAAACTATTTTTTGCTATCATTATTAAGCCTGAAGTATTCATATCTAAACGAGAAATAAATCTAGGTACAAGATTTTTATTATACTTTTCTATAAAATAGTAAACTATACCATTTGCTAAAGTCTTATCAGCCTTTTTCAAAGTGGGATGAGTAAGTAAATAAGGTTCTTTATTTACTATTAATAAATCATCATCTTCATAGACTATGTTAATATTCATTTTAATAGGAACTAAATCAGTTCCTTTTTCTTTTTCTCTAACTATAAGTGTTCCAGTTTTTGGTAGTTTTGTTGTAGTTCTTATTTGCTTATTATCTAAAAATACCTCAATAGAACGTAAACTTCTTCCAGAAAAGTTGTGAAATTCACGTAAGTATTGAGATACTTTTAGTCTAAATGCTTTTTCATCTAGTATATATTTTTTCATTATAATAATTTAGGAATCATACAAATTGCATATACTGGACCTGCATGTGCTCCTACTGTTGCCCCTATTTGTATAGATTTATCAGCAATTGTAATTTTATGATTACCTTTAATGCTTTCTAATATTTGATTAACATTATCTAATTGTTTTGAACTACCACCAAAACCAGTATACACATATATACTATGTTTTTTTGCTACTTCTTGTATACTTTTTTCAAGATAAGAAATAGCTAAATTTTCTCCAAATACTTTTTTTTCTACAGTTAAAGTTCCTTGAGAGAAAGTAAGTATAGGTTTTAATTTTAATAAATCACCAATAGATCTAGCCACTTTAGTAATTCTTCCACCTCTTTCAAGGTATTTTAAATCTTCTACAACTATTAATGTTTTAATTTTAGAAATAAATTTCTCTGCCCAAATTTTAATATCAGAAATAGAATGTTTAAGCATAGATTTTTCAGCAACTTGTTTTACCAATATTCCTAGTGGATAAGAAACAAGTTGTGTATCTATTTGAATAATATCATTTTCTTTATTTAAATTAGATCTAACCATTTTAACAGTTCTATATGTTCCACTCATAGAGCTACTGATATTTAAAGTTATTATCTTCTTATATCCTCTATTAAATATATGAGTATATAGATTCATAAGCTCTTTAGGTGATGGTTGTGCACTTTTGAAATGTGCATCTTCATTTATTAATTTATTCCAAAATTCATCTTTACTTATATCAACACCATCTTTATAGTGTTCCCCGTTTGCTTCAAGCCTAATAGGAGTAATGAATATAGGAAGACCTTTAATATCTTCTTCACTTAAATCACTACCAGTATCCGTAACTACAGCTATCTCAGGCATATTGTCAGGTTTGTTTTCTATATAAATATAGTATTGATAGTTTTCTTGCTCTCCATTTATAAATTTAGTTTTAGGGATATTTAATGAAGATTTTACATCATCATATTTTTCTTTACCCTCAACTACAGTAATATTTATAGTATTTGCATTAATATATTTCTCTTTTATTTCTTTAACTAATTCTAAAATATCTTTATTAGCATGTTTAATTTTAGTGTTTATTAATGCTATGTAATCATTTTTATTTATAGCTAAACCATCAACATTAGTATCTCTTACTGCTTTTGTAATTTCTATAGAATAATTAAATGTTTCATTGTATTTAGTATTTGCTAATGTATCAAAGTAGCTATTTAAGTAATAGTAACCCTCCATCATAGTTTTAGTTGGTATAACTAAGACATTTTTTTCTGTTTTTTCAGCAGCAATATTTGCAGTTGAAATAACATTCTTATTATTAGGCAATATTACTATTTGTTTGTTGTTATTTATTTTAGCTATTGCATTTAAGATATCTTGTACACTTGGATTTTGACTTTGCCCACCAAGTAATACAACACTTGCACCAAGATTTAAAAATTCTTCTTTTAAATTTAAGCTATCAGCTAATATAACATAAGAATATCTTGATAAATTTGGTTTAGGATTAACAAATATCTTAGTTTGCTCTTTTTCACTACTTACTAAACCTTCATTTTGTAATTTCATATTTTCTATTTTTATTTTTTCAAGATCTCCATGTGTAACGGCAAGTTCAAGAGCTTGTCCTGGGTTATTTGTATGCACATGTATCTTAAATTTTTTAGATGTTTGTGCAAATACAGCAGAATCTCCTAATTTCAAAATATCTTCTTTAAACTTATTTATGTCAAAATCAGCATTTCTAATTATAAATTCAGTACAGTATTTAAATTTAATTTCAGCTGGATCATGTGTAATATCATTAAGTGTACTATCAAAAGTTTTCTCTGTAGCCTCGTAAGATACTATTTCATTAATTTCAGTTAAAGCTTTACTAATACCAATGAAGAAATAGTAAAGACCCATAGCACCAGAATCTACAACACCTGCTTCTTTTAATTTAGGTAAAAGTTCAGGAGTTTTGTTTACAGCTTCTTCTGCTGTGGCAGTTAATATTTCTAACATTGTATCTAAAGATTCAACATCATCTTTGATTTCAATTGCTTTTTCACTTACTTCTCTAATAACAGTTAATATTGTTCCCTCAACTGGAGTATCTACAGCGTTATAAGCTACTTCTTTAGCACTAAGCAGAGCTTCAGCTAAATCAGCACTTTCAAGTCTTTGTTTATCACCTATTCCTTTTAAAAAACCAGTAATAATTTGAGATAAAATAGTTCCAGAATTTCCTCTTGCTCCCATGAGAACAGAGTCTTCTATAACATCTATTACCTCAATCATAGAACTTTTTTTAACAGTACTACTTTCTATATCGTTTTTCATTGTTTCTAAAGTCATAGACATGTTTGATCCTGTATCTCCATCAGGAACAGGATAAACATTTAATTCATTTAAATAGTCTTCATGTTTTTTAACCCATTTAGCTCCACCTATAAGAATACGTCTTAATCTTTTAGCATCAATGTACTTTATACCCATTCATATCCTCCTAGTTGTTGGCACCATAAATTCTCATTAATTCTTCCAACTCTTTTTTCTCCTCTAACTCCTCTATTTTTTTAATAGAAAGTAAGATGGAATTTTTATTATTATTTTTATCAAATACTACAACTTTAATTTTATCTCCAACATTAAAGTGTTCATTTATATCTTTTATTTGTTCTTGAGATAATTCCTTTTTAGGAACTAATCCTTTGAAATCATCAGTTAATTTAACAAGTAATCCACTTTCTAATATGTCAGTAATTTCAACTTCATATTCTGTGTTTTTATCAAATTTAGAAGAAGCTATATCATATGGAGATTTCCCTAATCTTTTAATACTTCCAACTAAATTTTTATCTTCTTTTTTGATTTCTATTAATTTAACATCTAATTTATCTCCAGCTTTAATATTTAAATTTTCAGATCTATTCCATGAGTATTCTGATTTTGGAACAAAGATTTCTAAATTTTCTCCTGTTTTTGCAAAGAATCCAAAGTCTTTAACTATAGTTACTGTGATGTTTATTACATCATTTAAAACACAGAAATCATCTAAGCTTTCCCATATTTTTTCAAATACAGTTTTAGCACTTAAAACAATCTTTTCTTTTTCATCATTTATATCAATAACTTCACAGAAAATTACATCACCTTTTTTATACTCTTTTTCTACATTGTTAATTTTTTTGTAATATAGGTCTGAAACATGTATTAAGTCTTCTCTATCACCTAAATCAACTACAACACCAAATGAGAAAATTTCTTTAACAGGTGCATCTATATTTTGACCTATATGATATTTTTCTCTTATTTTTAACCATGGATTTTCAACTAGTTGTTTAAGACTTAATTTTATTTTTTTATTTTCTTTGTTAAGTTCAATTATTTTAACTTCTATTTTTTCTCCAACATTAAAATCTTTTAGAGTTTTTTCTTTATTCCAAGAAATTTCACTACTATGTAATAATCCTGATAATACTCCTAAGTCAATTATCATACCATAATCTAACTTACTAGAAATAGTTCCAGAGATTTTATCTCCTACATTTAATTTATTTAAGAATGCTTCTTCATTTTCTTTAATTATTTCAGTTCTTGAAACAACTATTTCTTTTCTATTTTTTTCTGTAATATTAAACTCTAATTGTTCTCCATTAGGAATGTATTGTTGATTTAATCCAGAGTTTCTAAATGGAAGAAATGCTCTAATTAATCCACAATCTACTCTGTATCCTCCTTTTATTTTTTCTTTGATTATACCAAAAATTTTATCTCCTTTTTTAATATTAGAGAAAGCTTCTTTTTTTTCTAAAATATTTTTTGAAACTATTAAGAATTCATCGTTTTCTTTAACAACAAGAACCTTAATCTTATCTCCTATTTCAAATCCTTCTATTTCAGAAATTCTAATACGTCCCTCTAATTTATTTTGAATATTTAAATATCCATATTCATTATCTTTTCTGATTATAGTTCCCTCTATTTTATCACCTAGATTTTGTTCTCTAGTAGGAAGATATTCTTCTAACATTTCCATAAAATTGTTGTTCATTAGTGTTCTCCTTAATTAAATTGTTCTATTTCTATCAGTTTCTGTAGTGAGTTAAGTAGTTCAATTTCTTCTTTTTCATTGCCATTATCTGCAATTATTTCAAATTCTCTACCTTTCTCTAAACCAATTAGTAAAATATCCATAATATTTTTAGCATCATAATTTTCTCCATCACATCTAAAAAATACATCACCTGAAAACTTAGTAGTAATGGCACATATTTTAGTAGAGGGTCTCGCATGTATACCCTGTTCGTTTAATACTTTAACTTTAATTTTGTTCATAATGATCACCTAAAAATATTAATCTATGCTACACAATATTATACATTAATAATTTAGAAATAGCAATATTTGAGGATAAATAATTGAAAAATGATGGGCTATATGGTATTCTTTGAGAAAGGAGGAATAATGAAGTCATATACAGTTTGTTATTTAATTAGAGATAATAAATTCCTTATGCTTTATAGGAATAAAAAGGAAGTTGATATAAATAAAGGGAAATGGATAGGTGTAGGGGGTAAAATAGAACTAGGTGAAAGTCCACATGAATCTATAAAAAGAGAAGTTAAAGAGGAAACAGGATATAATTTGAATGAATGTGTTTTAAGAGGAATGCCTGTCTTTGTATATAACGGGATAACAGAATACATATATGTGTTTACTTCAGAAGATTTTAGTGGTGAAATGATAGCTTGTGATGAGGGAGATTTAAAATACATACCTAAAGACAAGATATTAGATTTAAATATATGGGAGGGAGATAAATATTTCCTTAAAGATTTAATAGATGATAAAAAGGAATTTTTTGTATATAGAATGGAATATGAAAATGATAAATTAGTTAGTGTAATAAAAGAACAATAAATAATGAGGTTTAATATTAAATTTAATCTATAGCATCTATTTGTGATATTATAAGCTGGTATAGTAAAATATACATTACTAGTTTATTTGTTTTACAAACATATTAAGTTGTTATATATAGTAATGTATAATAGGGTTTAGTGAAAATATAAAAAGCATTTAGAGTATAGAATAGAAAAAATAAGAGTTTCTAATTTATCTGAAAATTCAATAAAAATGTTGTGAGATAAT
>NZ_LKKW01000048.1 GCF_001891165.1 Streptobacillus ratti
TTGTTTGCTTTATTTATTCCTTCTCTTTCCATTGTCCTTGTCCTTAATCGAACTCAATTATATTAACATATCATTTTTTCTTTGTCAATATTTTTTTATACTTTTTTTGATTTATTTTTTTATTTTTTATTTAAATATCGTTTTTACTTGCTTTTTTACTTAGATAAACTTCTTAAAATTTCTAATTTTTTAATATCTTAATAATTTATTATAGACAGTCATCATACTTTTTATTTATTAATCTTATTATTCTTATTTATTAATCCTATCATTCTTATTTATTAATACTATTATTTTTATTTTATCAATCCTATTCTTCTCCACCTAAATATTTATTGTATAGTTTATAATAAGTATTATATAGTTTGTAATAAATTTTAACTCTTGGAAAAACGTACCAACCCTTACTTTTAGATATTTCATTACGATATATTGTTATATCTGTTACCCTTTTTTATTACATTCTAATTCTTTTGTTATTTCTGCATTTGTTATAAATCTTTTAGTATATTCCAAAATCATATTATAATAAAATACATGTACCTCAAAACATAATATTTTTATGTTAAATTTATCAGTACATGTATTCATTTTAAATTATATTTCTTTTAATACTTTTTGTAATTCTTCTAATTTTTCTTCAAAATTTTCAAGACAAGCATAAACTGGTGCATTAGTATTCATGTCTACACCTGCTATTTTTAATATATTTAAAGAATAATCGCTTGCTCCAGATTTTAAATAACCAATATATTTTTCTACAGCTGGTTTACCCTCTGTTAATATTTTTTTAGCAAATGCTGATGCTGCTGACATACCTGTAGCATATTGATAAACATAGAAGTTATAATAGAAATGCGGTATTCTTGCCCATTCATATCTAATATTATCATCATATGTCATTGCTTCACCATAATATTTTTTATTCATATTATCATATAGATTAGATAAATATTCAGCTGTTAATGGTTGCCCATTTTCTACTGATTTATGAATTTCATACTCAAATTCAGCAAATTGTGTTTGTCTAAATACAGTGCCTTTTACTTGATCTAAGTAATGATTAATAATGTATGCTTTTACAGCAGGATTATCTGAATATTTTTTAATTAAGAAATCATTTAATATTAATTCATTAGTTATACTTGCAACTTCTGCTAAAAATATTGTGTAATGCCCATAAATATATGGTTGATAATTTCTTGTATAATAACTATGTATGCTATGCCCTAATTCATGTATTAATGTAAATAAGTTATCTAAAGTACCACGCCAACTAATTAATATGAATGGGTTAGTTCCATAAGTTCCACTTGAATATGCACCCGATCTTTTACCCTCATTTTCAGCATAATCTATCCATCTTTCATCAAATGCTTTTTTAATTAAACTAACATAATCATCACCAAGTACTTGTAAAGCCTCTATTATTATTTCTTTTGCTTCTTCATATGTAAATTTAAGTTCTATTTCTTTTAAAAGAGGTGTATACATATCATACATTTTAAGTTCTTCAACACCTAATTGTTTTTTTCTAAATTCTACATATTTATGTAATATAGGTAATTTATCATTAACTGCTGATAATAAAGAATCGTATACACTTTCATCTATAAAGTTTGAAGAAACTGCTGCATTTCTAGCACTACTATATTTTCTTAATTTAGAATTAGTTGTATGTACTAAAACTTGTCCTTCAAGAGTTGTTGCAAAAGTATTTCTTAACCCTTTATATGTTTTATACATTGAGTTATACGCATTTTCTCTAAGTTTTCTATCACTTGATTCTAAATACATTCCATATCTTGCATGATTTAAAGATAATTTTTCTCCTTTTGAATTTTCTACATCTTCAAAAGAAATATCAGCATTATTTAACATAGAAAATGCTTTACTTGAAACACCTGTAATTTGTGTCATATTAGCTAATAGCTCTTCCTCTTTTTGAGAAAGTTGATGTTTTTTAGTTTTAAATAATTTTTCCATTTCAAATTTACGTTCAACTAATCTTTCATGAGAAAAATATTCTTCAACCTTTTCCTCAGATAATTCTAATAATTTTACTCTAATAAAAGTAGATTTAGCATCATAATCTGAATATAGTTTCACTATTTTAGCATTGTATTCTTGATATTTAGAATTACCCGTATCTTCATCTCCTTTTAAATGAGCATAAGTGTATAGAAGACTTATTCTGTGATTTAATTTATCATCTAAATCTAAAGTATCTGCTAAAGTATCTACATTATCTGTCATAATTTCTTCAAATTTAGATATGCTTTCTATTTCTCCATATAATTTTTCAAATTCTTTCTCCCAAGAAGCATCATTTTCAAATATTGTTGTCAAATCCCAAGTTTTATTTATGTCAACTTCACTTCTTTTTAAGATTTTTTCCATAATTATTCCTCTTTCTAATTCTTGTTTTCTAAACTATTTTATCATTTTATATATCTTTTATCAATATGTTAGTTTTATACCCAAAGCATTTTATAACCATAGTATTTTATAACTACAAGCATTTTGATAATAATTTTTTAATAAAATTTTTTCAATGATAATTTTACTAACATTTTTATCATCATAGTATTTTAATAATACTTTTTTTATATTATCCCTTTTATATTATCCCCTTTTTATATAAATATCCTACACATCTACAAACTATCTAATATAAGACATCTACTTTTAAATCCTCCAAAACATCAGATTTTGAAAAAGAAAGTATAAAATCTCCACCCCCCGCACCTGAAATTTTAGAATATCTATACTTAGACAAGATTTCTTTTATTAAAGGCGTATGAATAACACTGTCATTATTTAATTCTAAATAATACAGATTTCCACTTAATTTATCTACATTATCTAATATTTTATCAACTCTATTTTCTATTAAATTATCAAACATCTCCAAAACTAAAGCATTAGATATATTTTTAAATTTTTCAAAAACTTCATTATTCATATCAATTTTAGAAATTAATTTAGAGCTACTTGCAGATTTTTTTGTCCATATAGCTTCTATTTTTAAGTTAGTTTTTGTATCAATTTTTTTTATAATATATTTTCTATCTATTCTATTAGATGATTTAAAAAATATATTACTTTCATAGCAAATACAAGCTACATCTCCAAAAGAACCACTCATATTATTTTCTATCATAAAATCTATGGAAATATCAAAAAGTTCTCTTTTTGATATATTATAACCATTTATTTTTAAAATAGCTTTGATAGTTACTACAATTAAAGAAGCCGAAGAACCTAGACCATATTTTTCTCCATTTTTATAAAGTTCACTAAAATATCTAAGCCTCGCTTTTTTTTTAATTTCAAATTTTTTTTCAATATATTTTAAAAGTAATTCTATTATATTATCCTTATCTTCAATCTCAGTTAATATTTCCCACACTTTATTTTCTTCAACATTTAAATATGTATATTTAGGAATAAATGATACTATAGCATATGAATTTTCACTTAAAATTGCATACTCCCCTGCAAGATATAGTTTAGCTCCTGCTTTTTCTAACATAAAACTATTTTACCTCCAAAATATTTATTTAATTCTTTTAATACTTTTTCTTCATTTTCTTTTAAATAAAGAACTTTAACATTAGGACCAGCATCCATTGTAGTAAAAATATTAAGACCTTTCATTCTTAACCTTTTTACAATTTTAATAACAAAATATGTTTCTTTAGTTAAAAAAGAAAATGATGGATTAGATTTAAATGTAGTATTGTGCATAATTATTGTGTTTTTTTCCATAATATTACCAATTTTAATAAAATCATTTTCTAATAATGCTAATTTCATTTTCTCAAAATCTTCATTTGCTCTTTTTACCCACATAGAATAAATAGGTGATTTTTTAGCAATTTCCATTGCATCTCTTGACGGTAATTCCTTTTTCTTATCGTTAAGTACTATGGCTAGCATAGCAAGATTAAGTTCTGTTTTTAATTCATAAATTTCTCCATTTTTATCAAAAGCTGATATGTTATAGAAACTTCTACATGCAGAACCAGATCCCATAGTAGATATTTTAGCCATTTCCTCTATAGTTAAATTTAATTTAAAGAAATCATTTAATGCCTGTGTAAGTGTACAATATGCACTAGCACTAGATGCAAGACCTGCTGCTGTTGGTACAAAATTTTTACTATCTATACAAATAGGTTTTCTATTAATTTTTCTCTGTTCCATAACTTTATCAACAAAAGAAAATATCTTTTTGGTTTCATTTTCATCTTGAATTTTACCATTTAATATGAAAATATCCTTATCACTTTCTGATACATCAGTTTCTGTATAAAGCTTATTTGACCTAAGAGATATACTTCCTTGCATAGGCACAAGATATGGATTAAATTCTTTTTTCCCCCAATATTTAACTATAGCTATATTTATATATCCTCTAGCCATACATTTTTCGCTCCTTTTTTGATTAATAATTCTTTAAGATACATTGCTTTTTTTTCATCTTCAACTAATGATATTATACATCCACCAAGTCCTGCTCCAGTTATTTTAGCTCCCAACGAATTTTCTTTTGCTATATCAATCAAATTATCAATTACATTATTTGATAATCCCATTAATTTTAAATTATTTTGTGCTAAATTCATTAAATGTCCTACTAGTTTAACATCAGAATTCTTTAAAGCAACAATAGCCTTATCTGTAATTTCTCCTAAATCATCTATATATCCCCTAATTTCACTATATTTTTGTGAAATCATAGCAACTGCATTTTTAGTATTACCTCTAATTCCACTATCTGCAATTACAAGCTTAGCATTTAAGTTAAAATCAATATTTCTTATTCCATCTTTTTTATTAAACAAAACATTTTGATTGTTAAGTACTACTGCCATATCTATTCCACTAGGATTCCCATGAGCAAATTTTTCACTTTTAAAAACTACACTTTCAACTACATCATCACTAATACCATATTTCCTCTTAAAAGCCTCTGCTATTGAAACTACAAGTGCTGTAGAAGAACCTAGTCCTCTTGCTCTAGGAATATTTGAAACTATTTTAATATATATTTTATCTTTAATATCACATTTTTTAATTATACTTTTTTTTATAAACTTAACATGTTCGTTTTCAGAAATATATTCAGAAGTAATTTCTGCTTCCATTTTAATAGATTTTAAAAGTAATGCAATAGCATTTTTCCCATATACAACTGAATGTTCTCCAAATAATATTACTTTACCATACGCCATGATTTCTCCTATTAATTTTCATATATTATTCTTATCTCATAACATATTATATCATTAAATATAAAGTTAATATATATTTATTTTTAAAAATAATAATTTTACTATTTAGTTGTCAAACATAAGTTATTAATTTATCTTAAACTTTGTTGTGAGATAATACA
>NZ_LKKW01000049.1 GCF_001891165.1 Streptobacillus ratti
GAATTAAATATTTATTACTTTTAATAATTTAGTAATTTCAAAATGAATTTTAGTATTACTATCAATTTTAAGATATAATTATTTTTTAGTATAGAAAAAAATATTTTCTATTAACAGTAGTAGGCTTTATTAAATATTTAGTTAAATCTTTAATATTATTATCTTTAAGGATATGGTAAATGATACCACGGTCAACTTTAGTAAGATGTTTAAATTTTCCTTCTTTATTAATTTTTAAAAATGTGTTATTATTAGTCATGGGTATACAGTTCCTTTCGATAGATTTCGTCATTTATGATTGTACTGTATATCCTATTTTTTTTCAATTACTTTTTTGGACATTTACTTTTGGAATTTAGAATTTTAATGTCTTGACTAAAATAATTTCTCATTGTATATTAAAAATAAATATAAAATAGAAAGGATAAAAATATGAAAAATAACTTTTTTTCAGTTTTACAAAAAATAGGTAGAGCATTTATGTTACCTATAGCTGTATTGCCAATGGCAGGGATATTATTAGGTATTGGTGGTTCATTTACTAATCCAGTATTGATAAAAACATATAACTTAACTTTCCTTGCACCTGGAACTCCAATAAATTACTTAATGCAATTATTCTTTAATATAGGATTATTTGTATTTGCTAACTTACCTTTACTATTTGCAGTAGGAGTTGCAATAGGTATGGCTAATAAAAATAAAGAAACTGCAGCACTTTCTGCTGTACTTGGTTTTCTACTATTCCATACTATAATCAATACTATTTTAACTTTTAAAGGTATTAGTCCTGATAAGGTTACTTTTGATGCTTTACTTGCAACAGGATTATCAGAATCAGCTGCAAGAGGTACTGCTGCACTATATGCTAAAGAACTTGGTATTTTCACATTACAAACAGGTGTTTTCGGAGGTATAGTAACAGGTATTACTTCTGCACTAATCACTAATAAATTTTCAGACAAAAAATTACCAGATTATTTAGCATTCTTTAGTGGGAATAGATTAATACCAGTTATTACTATATTAATATTCATACCTATAGCCGCAATTATTCCATTTATTTGGCCAACTATATTTCTTTTAATAGTTAAGGCAGGAGAATTATTTGCTGCAACAGGTGCAATAGGTACATTCTTCTATGGTTCTACTATGAGATTATTGAATATTTTTGGATTACATCATGCAATATATCCATTATTCTGGTATACACAACTTGGAGGATATGAGGAAGTTGCTGGAGTTATGGTTTCTGGAGGACAAAATATATTCTTTGCACAACTTGCTGATCCAACTATACAACACTTTAGTGCTGCTGCAACAAAAACTATGACAGGTGGATTCTTACCTATGATGTTTGGATTACCTGCTGCTGCACTTGCTATGTATCATACTGCACAAGATAAAAACAAAGCATTAATTAAAGGTATACTATTATCAGCAGCATTAACATCATTTTTAACTGGTATTACTGAACCAATTGAATTTACTTTCCTATTTGTTGCACCAGTACTTTATGTAATACATGCTTTACTTGAAGGTTTAGCATATTTCTTAATGTATGTTTTAAATGTTGCAGTTGGTATTACATTCTCACGTGGAATTATTGATTTCACATTCTTTGGATTATTACAAGGTCCAGCTAAAACATCTTATCAATGGATATTAATTTTAGGACCTATTTACTCTGCTATTTACTACTTCATATTTAAATATGTAATAATTAAATTTAACTTTGCTACTCCAGGTAGAGAGGGTGGAGAAAATAAGCTATACTCAAGAGCTGATTATAACACAACAAAAGAAGATAACTTTATAATAGATGAAATAGTTAATAATCTTGGTGGTATAGAAAATATAGAACACATAGATGCTTGTATTACAAGACTTAGGGTTACTGTAAAAGAACCTGAAAAGGTTAGTGATGATGAAATATGGAAAACACTAAAAGCTAAAGGGGTAATAAGATCTGGAAATGGTATACAGTTAATATATGGTACTCAAGCAGATATTTATAAAAATAAGATTAGAAATAAATACAAAATATAATTGATATGAGTTGTGGATTTTCCACAACTTTTTATTTTCTCTTTTCTTTACTTTAATTAGTGTTTTTGATATAATTAATGTATAAATGATAAAAGAAAGGTATATAATATGAAAAAGAAAATATTGCTAGAAAACTTTAACGAGATTAAACAAGTAAAACAAATTTCTACTATACTTTTAGGTCTTCCAGAAATAGAAGATTTAGAAGCAGATTTAGATGATAATTCTATAACACTTTCTTTAAATAATTTTACATCAAATGAAATGATTAAATACTTTATAAAATCAGCTAATTTTAATGTAGTTGATATTATAGATATGGAATAAATATGGTTTATGCGTATTATATAGAAGAAGAAAAAAAATCTGGTATAGTAAAAACATGGAATGAATGTCAAAGTTTAACAAAAGGTAAAAATGCTAGATTTAAAAAGTTTGACAATGAAAATGAAGCTAAAAATTGGCTTGATGCTGGTGCTTTATACACTCCCAAATCAAAATCAACATCTGAATTACAAAAAGATGCTATATACTTTGACTCTGGTACTGGTAGAAATACTATAGTTGAAGTAAAAGTATCCGATGTTTATGGTGATTCACTTCTACCTTTCATAATGCCACATGAAAAAATAAATTCATATGGAAATTACTTTTTAAATAATAATAGAACTAATAATTTTGGAGAATTAACAGGATTATTTATTGCATTAAAATATGCACTGAAATATAATGTAAAAAAAATATGTGGTGATTCTAAATTAATTATAGATTTTTGGTCATTGGGAAGATATAAAGAAGAAAATATTGATATAGATACTATAAAATTAATTGAAAAAGTAGTTACATTAAGAAAAGAATTTGAAAATATTGGTGGAGAAATATTATATGTTTCAGGAGATATTAATCCAGCTGATCTTGGATTCCACAAATAAGAAAGGAATAATAATGGAAAATATTACTTTAGATGATTTAGGTAATTTTACTCTTACAAATCTAAGAAAACTCGCAAAAGAACATAAAATAGAGGGATATTCTACTATTCCTAAAATGGAATTATTAAATAGATTATGCTATAGCATCGCTACAGAAGAGGGATTAATATATTCATACGGAGAACTAGATATAATTAATGAAACATATGGTTTTTTAAGAAATACACCTCAAAATACTGATGTGTATGTATCTAATTCACAAATTAAAAAATTTGGTTTAAGACAAGGTGATGTAATAGTTGGTGAAGTAAGAAAACCACTAAATGATGAAAAAAACTTTGGATTATTAAAACTTATATATGTTAATGGAGAAAAAGGAGAACTTAGTCGTCAAAGACCTATTTTTGATGATTTAATACCGTCATATCCTATAGAAAGACTAGAATTAGGTGAGGGTACAATTTCTTCAAGAATAATAGATTTAGTTGCACCTATTGGAAAAGGGCAAAGAGGTTTAATAGTTGCTCCACCTAAAGCAGGTAAAACTACTATACTTTCTGATCTTGCTAATGATATATTAAAATATAATAAAGATGTACAAGTTTGGATAATTCTAATAGATGAAAGACCAGAAGAAGTTACTGATATTAAAGAAAACGTAAAAAATGCAGAAATTTTTGCTGCTACATTTGATGAAAATACTTCTGTACATTTAAGTGTTACTGAAAAAGTATTAGAAGCTGCGAAAAGAGAAATAGAAAAAGGTAACAACATCGTAATTTTAATGGATAGTTTAACAAGACTTGCAAGATCATATAATATAGAAATGCCATCAAGTGGTAAACTATTATCAGGTGGTATAGATCCTAAATCTTTATATATGCCTAAAAAGTTTTTAGGTGCTGCTAGAAAAATTAAAGGTGGTGGAAGTTTAACTATACTTGCAACTGCATTAATAGAAACTGGTAGCCGTATGGATGAGGTTATTTTTGAGGAATTTAAGGGTACAGGTAATATGGAATTAGTCCTAGATAGATCTCTTCAACAATTAAGACTTTTCCCAGCAGTTGATATATTAAAAAGTGGAACTAGGAAAGAAGAATTACTATATTCAAAAAGAGAATTTGATGCAATACTTAAATTAAGAAAATTTTTATTAAAACTAAATGAAGCAGAAGCTCTTAAATTTTTAATGGACTTAATTAAAAGATATTCTAGTAACAAAGATTTACTAGAAAATATAGATTATGAATTGAAACTATAATAATTTAAAATATTGACAAACATTGAAATCTAGTGTAAAATTTATGATATATAAGTTCTAGGAGGAAGAAAATATGTCGAAAACAGTAACAATTATTAACGAAACTGGAATACATACAAGACCAGGTTCAGTTATAGTTAAAAAGGCTAAAGAGTTTAAAGAAGATGGTACTCAAATCATGTTATCTTACAATGGTAAAGAAGCAAAAGCTGATTCTTTAGTTAAAATTTTATCTCTAGGTATTAAAAAAGATGCTGAAGTAATCGTATCAGCTGAAGGTCCAAGTGCTGAAAAAGCAGTTGAAGAAATGGCTGAATTATTATCAACTTTAGTGGATTAATAAATAGTAAAATAAAAAATGCGTTTAAAGTATATTTAAGACGCATTTTTATTTTAACAACCCTTTTAAATATCTATATATTCTTTTTTCTTCCTCATCTACCATAAAATATTCATCTTCTTCTTCATTTAAATATCCAAAAAGTAAATATGCTGAAAATGTATTAGCCTCTTTTTCTAATAAAGATGAAGCGTTTATAAAGTTTTCTTTAAATTCAATTGCATCATCATCATGTAAAAAAGCATGACCTAATTCATGTGCAAGTACCATTTTTTCCATAAATTCAGATAAATTATCATTTATTGCAATAAATTTAATATTATCTATCTTCTTAAAAAAACCTTTAACATTACCCAAATCTCTATACAAAACTTCTATATTATATTTCTTTGCTATACTAATTGGGTCATTAGTTCTACATGTATCTACTATTTCATCTACTAGTTCCTTAATATCCATTATTTACTCCATTTATTTAATATATAGATATAATACTTTTTAAATATATTTTTGTCAATAAAAAATCCCCTCTAAGGGGATTTAATAATATAAATTAAAGAAAGAAATCGAATTATAAACTTATGTTTTCTTCTG
>NZ_LKKW01000050.1 GCF_001891165.1 Streptobacillus ratti
AGAGGGTAAATCTAAGGTGATAATGACTCTTACTGAGAGATTATCAAGAATTAATATTGTTCGTTTATTAGATGCTAAGACTAATGATAATGTTATTAAAGAGGTTGAAAAGATTATTAAAAGTAATAAATATTTAATTCATTCTATTACTTCTGATAATGGTTCTGAGTTTTCTAATGTTAAGTATATTACTGATTTAGGTATTAAGTGGTATTTTGCTCACCCTTATTGTTCTAATGAGAGGGGTAGTAATGAAAATAATAATAAGATGATTAGGAGATTTATTCCTAAGGGTAGGTCTATGAATAAATTAAGAAAAAAAGATGTTAAATTTATTGAAAATTTTATGAATAATTATCCTAGAAAAATTTTCAATTCTTCAACATCTTATGAAGTTTATGAATGTCTTTTAAATCTTGTTTAAGTTGTTTTTGGACATTTACTTTTGGAATTTAGGGTATTCTCCTCTTGAAATCTCAAGATAACTATCTTTTCCTTCATTTAACCAATTAATTTTACCTTTCATAAGAATAGCTGAATCTTTATAGTATCCTATAACAACATTATATTCTTTATTATTTTCTTCAATAATTTCATAACTTTTCTTATTCTCAATGATAAATTTTTCCGAATTAATATACATCATATAAGTAGTTAAAATTATAAGCATAATTGTAGATACAAAAACGGAAAATTTAGTAAAAAAAATATCCTCTACTTTATAATTATTTATTTTTTGTCCCCAAATACTTGAATATTCATTTAAATCATTTCCAGATGCTAAAAAATAAAGAACCCAACACAACATTCCAACAATTACACAAATAAAAAAAAATAAAAAATTATACCCTTTTAGTTTCAATACATTTATTAGGAAAGAAAAACAAAAAATAAATGAAAAATAGAACATCGTGAGTGCAGGAATCAAAGAATAAAATATCCTTTCAAAAATATTAAAGTTCTTTTTCTTTAAAAATATTTTTATTATAAATATATCTAAAAAAACATTATTATCACTACAAAATATATAAGTTCCATAATATAATCTGTTAACAAACTATCATGAAAATAAAATCTAGGAATACCATAAAACTCTTCTGCATTTAAAGAATAAAAATAACGAATTATTTCATAGAAAATACCTAAAACTGTTATAACAAATGTTGGAGCTATAATAATAAACTCTTTATTCTCTTTTAAAATATCTAGATTTTTTTTGTTTTCATTATTATTTTTTCCATCAATAAAAGTTCCTTTCTTAGTTTATCTTGTCATTTTTCATTTTTAATCAAATGAAGTTATATATATTCATGATTTATTTTAAATATAGATTAAGTTTCACATAAAAAATATTTCTATATATATTTTTAAAATCATCATTAATATTTATACTATTTTGTAATTTATATATTCTCCACCGAATAATCTATTTTTTATAAATTTATATTTTGCTTAAATACTCCGTCCCATATTAAATCGATATTTTTATTTCCTACTCCCACTCTATCGTACTCGCTGGCTTAGATGAAATATCATAAACAACTCTATTTATTCCACTTACCTTATTTACTATCTTATTTGATACTTTTTCTAAAAATTCATATGGTAATTTTGACCAAGTAGCTGTCATGAAATCTATTGTATCTACAGATCTTATAGCTGCCACATATTCATATGTTCTTACATCTCCCATTACTCCTACTGTTTTAACTGGTAATAATGTTACAAATGCTTGAGATACTGTATGATATAAATCATCATTAATTAATTCATCAATAAATATTTCATCTGCTTCTTGCAATATTTTAACTTTCTCTTTAGTAACCTCTCCTATAACCCTAATCCCAAGCCCTGGCCCTGGAAATGGATGTCTATTAACTATGCTTTCTGGCATACCCATTTCTTTCCCTACTTGTCTTACTTCATCTTTAAATAACTCTCTTAAAGGTTCAAGTAATTTAAATGTCATTTCTTCTGGAAGACCACCAACATTATGGTGTGATTTAATAGTGTGTGAAACTCCCTCTACAGATTGTGATTCAATAACATCTGGATAAATAGTTCCCTGAGCTAAAAATTCAACATCTTTCCCACCTTTAAGTTTAGATGCCTCTTCATTAAATACTTCAACAAATTCTTTACCTATTATCTTCCTTTTAGCTTCAGGTTCATCTACACCCTTTAATTTTGATAAAAATCTATCTCCTGCATCAACTTTAACGATATTTAAATTAAAATTAGATTTGTAATAATTATACACTCTATTTGCTTCATCATATCTTAAAAGTCCTGTGTCAACAAAAACACAAGTCAACTGATCTCCTATAGCCTTATTAATCAATACTGCTGCAACTGATGAATCTACTCCACCAGAAAGCCCAAGCATAACTTTTTTATCTCCTACAGTTTCTCTAATTTGCTTAATTTTTTCTTCTATAAAATTAGTTATTACAAAGTTTTTTTCTGCTTTACAAATATTAAAAATAAAGTTTTCTATCATCTTTTTACCAAATTCAGAATGCGATACTTCTGGATGGAATTGCAATCCATATACATTATTGTTATTAGCTATAGCAGCAATAGATGAATCTGTTTTAGCTATTATTCTAAATCCTTTAGCCATTTCAGTAATATGGTCATTATGACTCATCCATATATTTGATTCCATAGGAACATCAACAAGTAATGGATTTTCTTTTTCAAGTATTTGTAATACTGCTCTACCAAATTCTCTTTCTTGTGCAGCCTCTACTTTCCCCTCATTTAAATGTGTGATTAATTGTAACCCATAACATATTCCAAGTATAGGAATACCTAACTCAAATACCTTCTTATCTATAGTTGGTGCATTTTCTAAATATACTGAACTTGGTCCTCCAGAAAATATTATACCTATAACATCTTCTAAATTATTAAAATCAAATTCCCTAACCATTTCACAGTATACTTCCATTTCTCTTATTCTTCTTGCAATAATTTGTGAATATTGTGAACCAAAATCAATAACAACTATTTTTTTTCTTTTTAACATGTCTATTCTCCTATTCTTTCTATCTTTAATAAGGTTACATCATCATTAAAAGGTTTCTTACCAACAAAGTCTTTTAAATCCTGTATTATCATATTTAAATCTAATTTTTTTACCTGTAATTTAAGTCTTTCCAACCCATAATATTTTCCATTATCATCTATTTCTTCTGTTATCCCATCTGTGTAAAGTAATATTTTATCTCCTACATTAAAATCTACTTCTTTTTCTTCAAATGATAATATAGGGAAGAGTTTTTTAGAAAACAATCCTAATATTTGCCCCTCACTCTCAAGTTCTATTACTTCATCACGTGCCTTATTATACATTAAAGCAGGTTCTTGAGAAGCTTTAGCATATCGCAGCTTATTAGTTTTTGTGTTTATAACTAAGTAAAACATCGATACAAATTTTCCTTTAGGAAATATATTTATTATTTCTTCGTTTAAAATCTCCATAAGATCTGTAACTTTATCAACTTTTTTTGCATTATTATATATTAATACTTTAAGCATGGTTGAAAGAAGTGAAGCAGGTATACCATGTCCTGAAATATCTGCAAATACTATAGCAAACTCCTCATCATTTAATTCTATAAAATCACAGAAATCTCCCCCGATATTCATACTCGGTTCAAAAAAATATTCACATGCATATTCTCCAAATTCTATTTTTTTAGGTGGCATAAGTGATTTTTGTATATCTCCTGCAAGTCTTAATTCCTCACTTACCTCATTATATAGTTTACTAATTTCTTTCTCTCTATTAAAAACTTCTGATACAAGTCTATCATTTTCTTTTTTTAACTCTGCTGCTGTGGCAAGACTTTTAATAGACCCTACTAAACTTTTAATATCGACTGGTCTTTTGATAACTCTATTAACACCATATTTCATAGTATTTAAAGCTTTATCTATATCAGTTTCAAAAGTTATTAATATTACCATAGAATTCGGATTTTCTTTTTTTATCTTCTTTATTTCTTCAATTTTTTCTTCTTGATAGCTAGAAAAATCTATAATATATATACTATTTGATCTACTATCATGCTTTTTATTTAAAAAATTAGAACTATTTCTATTTTTTATACCAAATCCATTTTTTATTAATTCATCCTTAAGAAGATTTTTAAAATTATTATTATCATCATATATTTTTACTTCATAACCTGCAAAAATTTTAAGTTTGTTATATTCTTCTATAGAATCAAAAATTTTAAAATATCTCTTCGATTCAAATAAATTAATGTCTTCTGTTATATTCTTATTCTTAATAATGAAAAATATTTCAAAATCATTTTTGATAGAACATCTAAATAATTTAAGCATGTAGCTTAAAAATTTTGAATCTATAATTACATCTTTAATATGAAAAAGAATTTTTTTCCTAATTTTTGATGCTTTAAGTAAATCCTCATAGCTCTGTTCAAAAGATTTAAAATATACTATTTCATATTCTCTATCTCCTAAAAAACAAAATTCATTCATAATTACTCCAAATCATTATTTATATTATTTTACTACATATTAATATTTAAAAAATTTGCACCATCAAGTGTTATACAATTCTCATTTGAAAATATTTATTAATATACTTCCATTTGTTCCTGTAACCTCTAATAGTGCAAGTTTCCTCTAATTTATATATATCATATTATCCTTTTTTACTATGTTAGAAAATAGTTTTTTAAATAAAGTAGTTAAAACTCATATATTACACACAATTATTACTATATATATTAACTTCTCCATAACTATTTCCCTTATCTATACCATACCAATTAATACTAACATTTTAATCAATTTTTGTCAAAAAATTTTTTAAATATAAAAGGCAACAAAATGTTTAGTTGTCAAACATATGTAACAAAATATTTAAAAAGTTTCTGTATAAGTGTGTAATTAACCACTTAGTCACCTTTTTTACATTTTTATTAATTTGTTAAACTATTTTGATACTCTCTTACTACCTCATTCGGACTCTTAAAGTTTAGTACTTTTCTCCTTATATTATTATATCTACTACAATACTTTTTTACTCCTCTTTTTAACTCCTCTATACTCCTAAATACTCTCCTTAAATAATACTTACTATCCTCCCTATGACT
>NZ_LKKW01000051.1 GCF_001891165.1 Streptobacillus ratti
AAAAAAGTAAAAAAAGTACTTGACATAAAAGCTGAGGTTATGATAAGATAATAAATGTCCAACAGGTATAAACTGTAGGACAAGGACAATGGAAAGAGAAGGAATAAATAAAGCAAACAAAGAAAGACAAGGAAGTCAATTTTAAGGAAAAGGGCGATAACATCTGTAAGGATAAGATAAAAAAAGAAACTGACAAAAGGTGAACTTAAAAGAAATATTAATAAAGATATTGAATGAAGAGTTTGATCCTGGCTCAGGATGAACGCTGACAGAATGCTTAACACATGCAAATCAATGTTAATTAACTAAGCTTGCTTAGTTAAGAGACATGGTGGACTGGTGAGTAACGTGTAAAGAACTTACCTCTTAGACTGGGATAACCATTGGAAACGATGGATAATACTAGATATTATTAATATAAGGCATCTAATATTAATGAAATAATTTATTGCTAAGAGAGAGCTTTGCATCCTATTAGCTAGTTGGTGGGGTAAAGGCCTACCAAGGCGATGATAGGTAGCCGGCCCGAGAGGGTGAACGGCCACAAGGGGACTGAGATACGGCCCTTACTCCTACGGGAGGCAGCAGTGGGGAATATTGGACAATGGAGGCAACTCTGATCCAGCAATTCTGTGTGCACGAAGAAGGTTTTCGGATTGTAAAGTGCTTTCAGTAGGGAAGAAGAAGATGACGGTACCTACAGAAGAAGCGACGGCTAAATACGTGCCAGCAGCCGCGGTAATACGTATGTCGCAAGCGTTATCCGGAATTATTGGGCTTAAAGGGCATCTAGGCGGTCTAACAAGTTGAAGGTGAAAAGCTGTGGCTCAACCATAGTCTTGCCTACAAAACTGTCAGACTAGAGTACTGGAAAGGTGGGTGGAACTACACGAGTAGAGGTGAAATTCGTAGATATGTGTAGGAATGCCGATGATGAAGATAACTCACTGGACAGAAACTGACGCTGAAGTGCGAAAGCTAGGGGAGCAAACAGGATTAGATACCCTGGTAGTCCTAGCTGTAAACGATGATCACTGGGTGTGGGGGTGTGAAGCCTCTGTGCCGAAGCAAAAGCGATAAGTGATCCGCCTGGGGAGTACGTACGCAAGTATGAAACTCAAAGGAATTGACGGGGACCCGCACAAGTGGTGGAGCATGTGGTTTAATTCGACGCAACGCGAGGAACCTTACCAGGTCTTGACATACTCGGAATAAGATGGAAGCATCTTAGTGCCTTCGGGAACCGAGATACAGGTGGTGCATGGCTGTCGACAGCTCGTGTCGTGAGATGTTGGGTTAAGTCCCGCAACGAGCGAAACCCCTATCATTAGTTGCCATCATTAAGTTGGGGACTCTAATGAAACTGCCTGCGACGAGCAGGAGGAAGGTGGGGATGACGTCAAGTCATCATGCCCCTTATGATCTGGGCTACACACGTGCTACAATGGGTAGTACAAAGAGGAGCTAAGCAGTGATGTGGAGCAAATCTTCAAAGCTACTCTCAGTTCGGATTGAAGTCTGCAACTCGACTTCATGAAGTTGGAATCACTAGTAATCGCAAATCAGCAATGTTGCGGTGAATACGTTCTCGGGTCTTGTACACACCGCCCGTCACACCACGAGAGTTAGTTGCACCTGAAGTTACTGGCCTAACCGTAAGGAGGGAAGTACCTAAGGTGTGATTAGTGATTGGGGTGAAGTCGTAACAAGGTATCCGTACCGGAAGGTGCGGATGGATCACCTCCTTTCTAAGGAGAATATATATACAGAGTTATTTAACTTAAGGTTACTTACATTGTTCTTTTGTTTGCTTTATTTATTCCTTTTNNACATAGGACAATGAGAAATGAATAGTAAAGAGTAAAGAATTACAACTTTAAACAGAGACGAAAGAAAAGATAGAGTAGTTAAACTGTTAATAAAATAAAAAAAGATAGAGATGAAAAGCTAAATAAGGGCACATGGAGGATGCCTAGGTAGTAAAAGCCGAAGAAGGACGTGATAAGCTGCGAAAAGCTTAGGGGAGTTGCATATGAGCGTAGATCCTAAGATATCCGAATGGGGAAACCTACTTGTTGGAAGGACAAGTGAGAGATAGGTAAGCTAGCGAACTGAAACATCTAAGTAGCTAGAGGAAAAGAAAGTAAAAACGATTCTCTTAGTAGCGGCGAGCGAAGGGGGAAGAGCCTAAAACATGGTGGTGTTAAACTTGGCGAGGTTGCCATCATGTGGTAGAGGGAGATATTTATTGAGATAGCCATAATCAAGATATATGTAATAGGTAAACGGAACAAGGTTGGAAAGCCTGGCCAAAGAGAGTGATAGCCTCGTATAGTGTAAACTAGTATATATATAATATTAATCCCGAGTAGCATCAAGCACGAGGAATTTGGTGTGAATCAGTGTGGACCATATCACATAAGGCTAAATACTTTTACTAACCGATAGAGGAGAGTACCGTGAGGGAAAGGTGAAAAGAACCCTGAGTAAGGGAGTGAAAAAGAATTTGAAACCATGTGCTTACAAACGGTAGGAGGCGAGAGCTGACTGCGTGGATTTTGGTTAATCATCCTGCGAGTTATGATATGTGGCGAGGTTAAGAGAGTGGAGCCGAAGGGAAACCGAGTCTTAAGAGGGCGAAAGTCGCATGTTATAGACGCGAAACCTAGTGATCTAGGCCTGTCCAGGTTGAAGCTACAGTAAGATGTAGTGGAGGACCGAACTCACCGCCGTTGAAATGTTGGGAGATGAGATAGGTTTAGGGGTGAAAAGCCAATCGAACTAGGAGATAGCTCGTTCTCTCCGAAATGCATTTAGGTGCAGCCTTAAGTTTAAAGATATGTGGGGGTAGAGCACTGTATAACCTAGGGGGCATATAGCTTACTGAAGTTAAGCAAACTGCGAATACCATATATTAATACTTAGGAGTGAGTCTATGGATGACAAGGTCCATGGACGAGAGGGGAACAACCCAGAACATCAGCTAAGGTCCCAAATTATGTCTAAGTGGGAAAGGAGGTGGATATTCACAAACAACCAGGAGGTTGGCTTAGAAGCAGCCATACCTTTAAAGAGTGCGTAATAGCTCACTGGTCGAGAGTATCTGCGCCGAAGATTTAACGGGGCTAAGACATAAACCGAAGCTATGTAACAACTAATAGTTGTTGGTAGGAGAGCGTTCTGTAGGCTGTAGAAGGAGAGCTGAAAGGCGATCTGGAGGTATCAGAAGTGAGAATGCAGGAATGAGTAGCGAGAAAGAGGGTGAGAATCCCTCTGGCCGGAAGTCCAAGGTTTCCAGGGCAATGTTTGTCAACCCTGGGTGAGTCGGGACCTAAGCGAAGACTAGAAAGTCGTGGCGAATGGAAAATAGGTTAATATTCCTATACCACTTTAATCTGTTAACTGATGGAGTGACGCAGGAAGGTATGTAAGATGTCTGACGGAATAGACATTCTAAGGGAGAGGCATGATAATATAGGCAAATCCGTATTATTAAATGTTAGACCTGATGGGGAAGAGCACTTAGTGCTTAAGTTACAAATCCTACACTGCCGAGAAAAACTTCTAAAGAGGAGAGGAGTGCCCGTACTGTAAACCGACACAGGTGGACTGGGTGAGAAACCCGAGGCCGACAGGATAACTCTAGCTAAGGAACTCTGCAAAATGGCCCCGTAACTTAGGGAGAAGGGGTACCTATGGTAGGTGAATGAGGACATCAGGAGCCAAAGTAGGTCGCAGTGAAGAGTCCCAAGCAACTGTTTATCAAAAACACAGGTCTATGCTAAGCTGAAAGGCGACGTATATGGGCTGACACCTGCCCAGTGCTGGAAGGTTAAGAGGAGGATTGAGAGATTCGAATTGAAGCCCCAGTGAACGGCGGCCGTAACTATAACGGTCCTAAGGTAGCGAAATTCCTTGTCGGGTAAGTTCCGACCTGCACGAATGGTGAAATGATTTGGGAGCTGTCTTGGCTGGAGACCTGGTGAAGTTGTAATGTCGGTGAAGATACCGACTACCTGTAGTAGGACGGAAAGACCCCGTGGAGCTTTACTGTAGTTTGGCATTGGGTTTTGGTAATGTGTGTATAGAATAGTTGGGAGACTGAGAGATTAGGACGCAAGTTTTAAAGGAGTCAACTGTGGAATACCAACCATATATTATTGAAATTCTAATCAAGGAATTGAGACAGTGCTAGATGGGCAGTTTGACTGGGGCGGTCGCCTCCTAAAGAGTAACGGAGGCGTTCAAAGGTTCCCTCAGGTTGGATGGAAATCAACCAGAGAGTGTAAAGGTATAAGGGAGCTTGACTGCGAGATTGACAGATCGAGCAGGTGCGAAAGCAGGACTTAGTGATCCGGCGGTGCTGTATGGAAAGGCCGTCGCTCAACGGATAAAAGCTACCCCGGGGATAACAGGCTGATACTTCCCAAGAGTCCATATCGACGGAAGTGTTTGGCACCTCGATGTCGGCTCGTCTCATCCTGGGGCTGGAGAAGGTCCCAAGGGTTGGGCTGTTCGCCCATTAAAGAGGCACGCGAGCTGGGTTCAGAACGTCGTGAGACAGTTCGGTCCCTATCCACTACAGGCGTTAGAATATTGAAAAGATCTGTCCTTAGTACGAGAGGACCGGGATGGACAAACCTCTGATGTATCAGTTGTCACGCCAGTGGCATGGCTGAGTAGTCACGTTTGGAAGGGATAATCGCTGAAAGCATCTAAGTGAGAAACCCACTTTGAGATAAGTATTCTTTTAAGTATCCACTGAGACTAAGTGGTAGATAGGTTGGGGGTGTAAGTGTAGTAATACATTTAGCTGACCAATACTAATAATACGTAGGCTTTTAAATTAAATATTCTTTACTTTACTATTCATTTTTGATTGTCTTATGTTTAATAGATAGTTTGGTGACGATAGCCACAGGGATACACCTAGTTACATCTCGAACCTAGAAGTTAAGTCTGTGAACGCTGAAAATACTTAGTGATAGGGAAGATAGGTAGTTGCCAAACTTTTTT
>NZ_LKKW01000052.1 GCF_001891165.1 Streptobacillus ratti
GATTTATTCCTAAGGGTAGGTCTATGAATAAATTAAGAAAAAAAGATGTTAAATTTATTGAAAATTTTATGAATAATTATCCTAGAAAAATTTTCAATTCTTCAACATCTTATGAAGTTTATGAATGTCTTTTAAATCTTGTTTAAGTTGTTTTTGGATATTTACTTTTGGAATTAGGTATTTTTTGTTTTTGTCAATCCATACTTTACAACACATTAAAAATATGTTATTATAGATATATATTAAAGATAACTTGTGAAGGAGTAACGCTGAGTTCCCGAATGGGAGTAAGTCAATGGACGAGAATTCTCATGTGCCTAGGGTTATCTTATTTTTTTATATTGTTTTTTAAATCTTCTATAATTGTATTAGGTTTTTTAATAATTTTTTCTGTTATAAAATCTACAAGTTTTTGAGAATAACTATATCTGTCTCCTACAACTACATAATGAAAAGAAAATGTTTTATTATTTTTTATATCATAAAATTTAATGAATAAATTAAAATGATATTTATTGAAAATAACTTGCTTTTCTTCTCCATTTTTGTATATAGTTAACAATAAATTTTCTCTTTTTAAATTCTTATTCACCAATTTAATTACATCATTTGTTGTAAGACTATAAATTTCATTTGGATTTTTAATATCTTTTATTATAGATGCTTTGTCTGTTGTTTCTTTATTTATTCCAAGAATTAAATCTGCGTTAGATTTATCTTTAGTTATGAAAAAATTTGTTTGAATAGGAATAGCAAATTCAGAACTATTATTTTCTATTTCAGACTTTATATTATTCATATCTTTCAATATTTTTTTTACAGTATTAGGTGTATATTTGCCTTTTATTTCATTTTCATCTATATGATTAATTTTAATTGATAATGTTAAAAAATTTTGGGCTATATAATCTGTCATATCTTTATTATGAAATTCTTTTATTTTTTCAACATAATTTAGCACACAAGCTTGAAATAAAGGTGCATAAATATACTCGTAGTCTTCAGTTATAAAATGTGTACTTGTATTTCTTAATTTAATTATTTTTTCAATATTTTTTCTTAATGCACCATGAGTATCTGGAAATAATTTTTTTACACAAGCTTTTAAATCTATTGTTCTATTTTCAGGATCTTTATAATATATTTCACTTTCACCGTAATCACTTATAATTTTAGCCTTTAACATTAATTCCCAAGCATTACATATAAAAAAACTAAATCCCTCAACTCTGTATTTTATTGTTGGTTTGTTATAGATTTCTAAACCTAGTATAAATGCTTCAATAGACTTACTAACTAATCTATCTTTTAATTTTATGTTATTATTTTCCATATTCACTCCTTTAATTTTATAATTCAATCGATTATCTTCATATTAATATAACTATTTAAAAAATTGCAATGTATATAATTGACTATTTTTTAATAGCACAATTATTTAAGTTATTTTGATATTCATAGCTTAAAAATACAGTTGAAAATAAGTTAGCATGTAATTCATATTTGAATTTAAAAATATGATGTTTTTATAGGTACATGCTTTAAATTTTCAGTTAAAATGAATATTATGGATACTATTATTTTATTTTAATTTATAATCTTATAAATATCTGAATATTTAATTTTATATTTTTTTCAATGATTTCTTTTGTTTTCAAATTTATCACACTATCTTTTTCTTTGTTGTATTAAAATTTCAATATAAGAATTTATTAATATATCTTTATCATCTTCAGTTAATTCATTATCTTCATTCATAAACATTACTTCATTAAAATTCATAAATTTTTCAACTTTTTTAATTTCTAATTTATCTAACATTGAAATATCATATTTACCATTTAACATTTTTTCATCTTCTTTTATTGCTTCCCAACCTACTAGATATTCTGGAGTAGTATTTAAAGCTTTAGCTAATAATTTCAATTTATCTATTGGTAAATCTCTTTCTCCATTTTCTATTCTAGCAATAGAACCTTTAGTTTTATAATCAATTTTTTGTGCTAATTCTTCTTGAGTTAATCCCAAATTAATTCTTGTTTTTTTTAACTCTATTACCTAAATTTTTTAAATGAGTTGTCATATTGAAAACCACCTTTAATATCTATTTTATTATATTATGCAATATTTCTTAGAAAAATACAAAAGAAATATTGACAAAACAACAACTTAAAACCTAAATTTAAAATATTAAAATTAATATAAAATAAGAATGTTATATATTTTTTATTAATATATAAAAGTAATGTAATAATATCTATTTTATATTTTACTTTAATATAAATAAAGGTATAATATATTAAAGATTAATAATAAAAAATAATAAAAAAGGAGAATGATTAAAATGGGACAAATATTTTAAATTTGAAAAATAAATGAGAGGAAATGAATGAATGTTTAAAAATTTAAAAAATATTGAAAATAAAAATTTAGTTTTATTATTACTTTTAATAATAATTGGAGCTATTTCTGAGCCATTAATAGCATATTCATATGTTCTTTTAGGAGCTAAAATAGAGAATATAAAAAATTTAGATTTTAGTTTTGTATATATATTTATAATTATTCTTATAGCTTTAATAGTATCAGGTATAAATTATTTGTTTGTAGATTTAATAATGAGTAATATAACTACAAATATTAGGAAAAAAATATTCTTGTCTATTTTAAATAAAAAATCATCTGAAATATTAAAAACTGAAAAAACAAGTTATTATAATGATATTTTAAAAAAGATTGATACTTGGAAATATAGAACTTTAAAAAGTATAATTGATATATTTGAAAAAGCATTACAACTGATATTTACACTTATTTTCATATCATTAATAGATTATAGGGTTTGTATAGTAGTTATTTTGTTTTTAATTCCACTTATAATTAATAATATATTTTTTCCAAAGAAAATGGAAAAAGCATATTTGGAATATATAGAAAAAGATAATGAGCAGTTAAAGAAGATGAAAGAATATTTTGATGCAATTTTAATAATTAAGAATAATAATGAAGAAAAAGAATATAGTTTAAGAATGAATGAAGTATTAGAAGAACAAAATTTCTTATGGAAAAAAACATCAATACTATCTAGTCTGAGTGCTTTTATTGCAAATAGTGGAGTTATATTATCTCAATTTTCAGGTATTTTTATAAGCATATATTTTTATATAAATGGATTTATTCCTTTAGGAAGTTTAATAGCATTAATACAATTAACAATGTTCATAAATCAACCTGTGATAAGTCTTATTAATTCCGTTATAGGAATTAATTCTATGAAAGAAATAAATGAGTATATAGAAAATGTAAATAATGATATAAATGAAAAAAAATCAAATAATTTTGAATTCGATAATATAGAAATTAAGGATTTAAATTTTGAATATATTAAAGGAAAGAAAGTATTTAAAAATAATATTAATATGACTTTTAATAAGGGTAAAAAATATTTGATAATAGGAGAAAGTGGAGGAGGAAAATCTACTTTTTTAAAGATACTTATGAAGTATTTAGAAAATTTTGATGGAGATATCCTTATAAACAATAAATCTTTAAATGATATTAATGAGGAAGATATTAATAATAATATTTTCTATATCCCACAAAAAATTCATATTTTTTCTGATACAATAAAAAATAATATAGATATTAAAAATAAGCATAGTGAAGCTGATATATTAAAATGTATGAAAGAAGTTAAACTTGAAAATTTAATAAAAAAAGAACACGGTATAAATGAAGTTATAGGAGAAGAAATTAATACTATTTCTGGAGGAGAAGCAGCAAGACTTTATATAGTTAAGGCTAAATTATCAAGTAAAAATATCATAATAGCTGATGAGATATTATCTAATTTAGATAAAGAAAATTCACTTAATGTTGAAGAAAGTTTATTAAATTTAGAGGATAAAATGTTAATTCATGTTGCACATAATTATAATAAAGAATGTATGGAAAAATATGATGAAATAATTAAGATAAAATAAAAGATATGAAAAAACTTGACAAAAAGTTCAAGGGGGGGGGTCTAATATATAGAGAATATATTTAGGAGGAACTTTTATTTATGAATCAATCTTTTATTACATCTTATTTAACTTTTTATATGAGAGCTTCTATTTATTTAGAAAAGAACTTTATAAAAACATCAAATCCTAATTCTATTTTAAAGCTTATACCATTAGGTTCAACTAATAAGACAATACCTTTAGAACAGATTAGTAGTGTTGATGATTCATTTAAAATGGATATAAAATCATTTATATGGGGATTAATATTCACTTTTTTTGGTTTTTCAACTTTAGTTAATAGTTCTATAGTTACAGGTATCATCTTATTTGTTTATGGTGTTTTAACTGTATTAAGTTCTTTTCAAGTTAATTTAGAATTATCACTTAATTCTGGACAAGTATATAATATAAGTGTTGTAATATTTGAAAAACCTAAATTACTTGTTTGTAAAGAAGTAATTGAAAGTCATATTTCAAAACGTTATGATGACACTAATGTTACAACTAATACAGATAGAATTATA
>NZ_LKKW01000053.1 GCF_001891165.1 Streptobacillus ratti
CTTAAATTGAAATTTTTTTCTTCTAGTTTCAATTATACTACCGTCTATTTTACTTACAGAAATATCTATAAATCCTGAACCAAAATTTATTCCAATAACCTTTTTATATTCTGGATTAATTTTCAAAATTTTTCTTGGTCTTCCACCTTTTGATGATAAAGTATCATCTTCTAAAACTAAATTTTCTTCAATTAACTTTTTCATAGTTTTAGAAATACCAGCAGGAGATATATTTAATTCAAGGGACAAATCCATTCTTGTTACACAATGATTTTTAGATATTAATTCTAAAATCTCATATTCTGTATCATTTAGTTTTTTCATTATTCCCCCTTTCCCATATTATAATGTGTTTTTTTTAGTTTGCTTTTATTTTTTTAATAATTAACACAATCTTTTTTAACTGTGTTAAATATATGAGGTTATAAATTAAGTAAATTCAATTTTTTTAAACAAAAAACTTTTTTTACTAGTTTTTTAATATTCCTTATTACCACTACGTCTTATTAAATACTTTAATCTACTAGATACCATTTTAATACCAACCTCATTATCTTTTCCACGAGGAATAATAACATCAGCATATCTTTTTGATGGTTCTACAAATTCAAGGTGCATAGGTTTTACTGTTCTAATATATTGTTCCTTTATATTATCAAAACTTCTACCTCTTTCTTGTATATCTCTTTCCATTCTTCTTAATAATCTAATATCATCATCAGTATCAACAAAAATTTTCATATCTAAAATATTTCTAATTTTTTCTATTGCTAAAATTAAAATACCCTCTACTATAATTATAGATTTAGGGTCTATTCTTTCAGTTTCTTTAGTTCTATTATGTTCAGAAAAGTTATATATTGGTTTATCTATACTTTCATTTCTACTCAACATTAAAATATGTTCTTCTAATAAATCAAAATCAATAGAATTTGGATGATCATAATTTAATTTAACTCTTTCTGAAAAAGATAAATGATCATTTTTCTTGTAATATGAATCTTGCTCTAGCAATACAACATCATTGCCATTTTTCATTAAATCTTCTAAAACTGCATTTGCAACTGATGTTTTCCCACTTCCTGTACCACCTGATATTCCTATAATTATCGGTTTTTGCATGTTTTTCCTCCTTATAATAAAAAAACTTGATATTCTCAAGCTTTTTAACCTTTAATCACTATATTATACCTAATAATTTAATTACTTCTATAGTATCTTTGGTTGATATTAATTTTTCCAAAATTTCTTCTTCATATGAAAGTTTTGAAATTTTTTGTAATAAGTCCAAATGTTCTTTTTTTGTATTTTCAGGTGCAGCTATCATAAAAAATAGTTTAGATGATTCTTCATCAAAAGAATCAAAGTCTTTACCCTCAGGAACAATAGCAAGTGCTAACGCCAACTTATTTATCGCAGGAGATTTTGCATGTGGAATTGCAATACCATCTTGCATACCAGTAGAAGTTAAATTTTCTCTTTCAATCAAATCTTCAATAAAAGTATCAAACATTCCCTCTTTAACAACATCATTAGATTTTAAAAATAGCTGTGCCATTTCTTTTATTATATCTTCTTTTGTTTCAGATTTTAATTCAAAAACTATTCTATCTTTAGTTAAAAAATCAACTATTCTCATTTAATCATACCTCTTTATTTTTTTTAATATATCTAATAATACTTCTTCTATACTCATTTCACTTAAATTATATGTCACATAGCTTTCATCTTTTTTAAACCAAGTTAATTGCCTTTTAGCATAATTCCTACTCTTTTGCTTTAATAAAGATATGCTCTCTTCTAAACTCATTTCTCCAGAAAAGTATAAAAAAAGCTCTTTATACCCTATAGCCTTACTATTTGGATATTTTTCATATATTTTTTTAGCCTCATCAAGTAAACCATTTTTTATCATAATATCTATTCTTTTATCAATAATATCATATAGTTCTTCTCTATTCCTTGTTAAAAAAACTTTCAAAAAATTATAGTTATTACCTTTTACATTATTACTTGTAATCTCACTAACTTTTTTTCCTGTAAGCATACAAACTTCAACTGCTCTAACCAGTCTTGGTTTATTATCCTTATCTATTTTATCATACATTTCTATATCAAGTTTTTTTAAAATTGAGGCTAATTCAACTATACTTTTTTCTTCTAATTCTCTTCTTAAAGTATTTTCTTTTTCTGGCAATTCAGAAAAACCATCAGTTACAGATTTTAAATATAGTCCTGTGCCACCTACTAAGATATAGTTTTTATTATTTTCATTTAATATCTTATTTACTGCTTTTTCATATTCTCCAACAGAATAATCTTCATCAGGATTTACTATATCCAACATATGGTGTATAACTCCATCTTTTTCATCTTCTGTAATTTTAGCCGTACCTATATTCATTTCTCTATAAATTTGCATGGAATCAGCTGATATAATCTCAGCATTTATTTTTTTTGCAAGCATAATAGAAAGTTTTGTCTTACCTACACCTGTAGGACCTGCAATTACAACAGCTCTACTTGACATAAGAAAATTCATATCCTGCAATAATAATTGTATCTCCCTCTACTACTCCATGCTTTTCAAGTACTTTTTCCATACCTAATTTTCTCATAATTTGTAAAAATTGTATTATTCCGTCTTCACCTAACAGAACATATTTTCTTAGTACATTATCAACAATTTGACCTTTAAGTTCGTAAATGTCTTCATCTAGTCTTTCAACTATCCAATCATCTTGTTTCTTAATTAAATCTGGTAATATTGAATTTAAATCTGGTTCTTCTTCTATTATTTCACGTTCTGTTGTTTTTACTAAATTCCAAACACGAGAAAGTAATTCTTTTAAATTTTCTCCAGTAATAATTGAACCAAAAATTATATTTTCTTCTTTAATACCATATTTAATTAATTTATTTTTAAATTCTTTAATTTTATCTTCTTTATCATCAAAAACCATGTCTAATTTATTTGCAAAAACTATCTGTTCTTTTTTAGATAGTCTTTCTGAAAATTTAAATAATTCATTATTAATCTTCTCAAAATCTTCTATAGGCTCTCTACCCTCTATACCTGAAAAATCAACAATATGAACTATAGTTTTACATCTTTGTATATGCTTTAAAAATCTATCTCCTAGTCCTATCCCCTCATGGGCTCCTTCAATTAATCCAGGTATATCAGCTATAACAAAGCTTTCCTCATCACTCATTCTTACAACACCAAGTTTTGGTTTTAAGGTCGTGAAGTGATACTCTGCAACTTTTGAATTTGCAGATGATACCTTATTTATGAAACTTGACTTACCTACACTTGGATATCCTACTAAAGCAACATCAGCTAGAAGTTTTAATTCTAACTTAACTTTAATTTCCATTCCTTCTCTTCCAGATTCAGCTATCTTAGGTGCTTTTCTTATAGATGATTTAAAATGGATATTTCCACGTCCACCATCTCCACCTTTTAATAATACTATTTCTTCATTTGGAATGTCTAAATCTACTAATAGTCTATCTGTTTCATAATCTCTTATCATAGTTCCAACTGGAACTTTAATAATACAATTTTTACCAGAAGCTCCTTTACATCTAGCTCCTGAACCTTTTTGTCCATCTTCTGCTTCAAACATTTTCACAGTTTTAAAATCTACTAAAGTATTGATGTTTGGATCAGCGATAAATATTACATCTCCACCTTTTCCACCATCTCCACCATCAGGCCCTCCAAATTGAACAAATTTTTCACGACGAAAAGTGGCGGCACCATCTCCACCCTTACCAGATTTTATTGTTATTATACTTTCATCTATAAACATTTATTCTATTTCTTCTCCATTCTTAATCAAATCATCTACTTCTACACCCTCAGGTACTGAAATAAATACTTTTCCAGAAACAAAAACTGTTTTACCAGACATAGCATGTGTCGCCCCACTTATTATATCTAACATTCTTTGTCCCTCTTCTCTAGTTAAATCTTCTATATTAAAAGCAACAATAGTTTTATTTCTAACTATATTAACAAATTTTGAAGCTTCATTCATATTTTTAGGTTTAACAGCTATAAATTTCATATTTATTTCCTCTTTTTTTATTTTTTTATTTTCTTTTTTAAATAGTGTAATTCCATTATTTTCATTTTGTATATCTACTGTTTCTTGTTCGTTTTCATATTCTTCTAAATCATCGCTACCAAATAAACTTCTCCAGATACTCATATCTACCTCCATATTATTATTTCTTATTCATTTAATTATACTACTATTTTACTAGTTTGTAAAGACAAACATATGCTTGATTTTATACACCTAAATTCCAAAAGTAA
>NZ_LKKW01000054.1 GCF_001891165.1 Streptobacillus ratti
TAAGAAAGATTGTTGGTAAATTTTAATGTTGATATGAGTTGTTAAAATATGTATAATTATGATATAATTAGAAAAAATAGATTTAAGGGAGAAATAAATATGGAAGATAACAGATATGAATTAAATAAGAATTTAGCACAAATGTTAAAAGGTGGAGTAATAATGGACGTTTCTACACCAGAACAAGCTATAATAGCTGAAAGAGCTGGTGCATGTGCAGTTATGGCACTTGAAAGAATACCTGCTGATATTAGAGCAGTTGGTGGAGTTGCAAGAATGAGCGACCCTGCTATGATTAAAAGTATACAAGAAGTTGTAAGTATACCTGTAATGGCAAAAGCAAGAATAGGACATTTTGTTGAGGCACAAATATTAGAAGCTATAGAAATAGACTATATTGATGAATCTGAGGTTTTAACACCAGCTGATGATGTATTACATATTAATAAAAGAGATTTTAAAGTTCCTTTTGTATGTGGTGCTAAAGATTTAGGAGAAGCTTTAAGAAGAATTAATGAGGGAGCTTCTATGATAAGAACTAAAGGAGAACCTGGAACTGGAGATATAGTTCAAGCAGTAAGACATATGAGAGCTATGCAAAATGAAATTAGAAGAATATCATCATTAGATGAAAGAGAATTATATAATGTTGCAAAAGAATTGCAAGTTCCATATGACTTATTAAAATATGTATATGATAATAAGAAATTACCAGTAGTTAATTTTGCTGCAGGTGGAGTTGCTACTCCAGCAGATGCTGCATTAATGATGCAACTTGGAGCTGAGGGAGTATTTGTTGGTTCTGGAATATTTAAATCAGGAGATCCAGAGGCAAGAGCAAGAGCTATAGTTAAAGCAGTAACTAACTATAATGACCCTAAAGTACTTGCAGAAGTTTCTTCTAATTTAGGAGAAGCAATGGTAGGTATAAATGAGTCTGAAATTAAAATATTAATGGCAGAAAGAGGTAAATAGTAATGTTAATTGGAATTTTAGCATTGCAAGGAGCTTTTATTGAACATAAGGAAGTTTTAGATAAACTTGGTATAGATAGTTTTGAAATAAGACAAAAAAAAGATGTGTTAAGAAATTTTGATGCTTTAATTTTACCGGGTGGAGAAAGCCCTGTAATGGGAAAATTATTAAGAGAACTTGATATATATGAAGAATTGAAAAATAAGATAGAAAATGGTATGCCAGTATTTGGAACTTGTGCTGGAATGATATTGTTGGCTAAAGATATAGCTAATGATGATAAAAGACATTTTGCACTTATGAATATTACAGTTAAAAGAAATGCTTATGGGAGACAATTAGGTTCATTTAAATCATATGAAAAATTTGGAAATATTAATAATTTTCCTATGGTCTTTATTAGAGCACCTTATGCAGTAAATGTAGGAAATGATACCGAGATATTAGCAGTAGTAGATGAAAAAATAGTTGCAGTAAGAGAAAAAAATATGTTGGTTACAGCATTTCACCCAGAATTGACAGAAGATACTAGAATACATGAATATTTTATAGAAATGGTAAAAGAAAATGGTAGAGTTTAAATTATTAGATCCAATAAAAGATGAAGATATACTTTATTCTATTGTAAAGTTAGAAGACATAGTATTTGAGGGGGCATCTATTGGTAACTATAACATTAAACCTATGGCTAAATATGGTAGAGTATATGCTTTGTTAAAAGGTAAAGAAATAATTTCTGTAATAGAGGTTATGTCATCATTTGATAGAGAAATAGCATATATTTATGGGTTGTTTACTAATACTAAATATCAAAATCAAGGTATGGGACATAAAATATTGTCTTTAGTACTAGAAGAATTGAAAAAAATAGGAATAAAAAAAGTACAATTAACTACAGGTATTGATAATATACGAGCAAATAAATTATACTTAGATTTTAATTTCTATATTAAAGAATTACTTGAAGATGAGTATAAGGACGGAGAAAAAAGATATCTTTATGAAACATTATTATACTAATAACACGGATTTAAAAACAAATAGAAAAGAAATAGAAATAGAATTTTTAGGAAAAAAGTATACTTTCATTACAGATGTAGGTGTATTTTCTAAAAATAGGTTAGATTTTGGAACAGATGTAATGTTAAAAGAATTTATTAATAATAATAAAAAAGAAAAATTTAAATTACTTGATATAGGTTGTGGCTATGGAACAGTAACTTTGTTATTATCTAAATTCTACAAACATAGTGAGTTTACATTAACTGATGTGAATGATAGAGCTTTGGAATTAGCTGATATAAATTGTAAGAATAATAAGGTTAATAATTATGAAGTATACAAGTCTAATTCTTTTGAAAATATTCATGAAAATTTTGATATAATAATATCAAATCCACCTATAAGGGCTGGTAAAAATATATTATTTGATATATACGAAAATTCATATAACCATTTGAATGTAGACGGTGATTTTTATTGTGTAATTCAAACAAAACATGGAGCTAAAAGTACAGAAAAGAAATTACTAGAAGTATTTGGAAATTGTAAAACTTTAGGGATACATTCAGGTTATAGGGTATATTTTTGTAAGAAAGTGAAATTATGAAAATATTAATACCAACATCAAAACAAATGAGAGAAAGAGAAGAAGTTTTAAAAAAGGGTATAGGAGAAAATACTGAAAAAGTATTAGAAGAAATACTTAAAATTGATGACTTATCTAAATTTTTTAAAATTAAAAAAGAACAGGCTGAAATTGAAAGAAAAAGATTTATTGATATTAAAAATAGGGTGGCAAAAGAATACACGGCTATAAATTTATTTGATGGTTTGATGTATAGAAATATTAAAAGAGAAAATCTTAATAAACAAGAAATGGAATATTTAAATAATATATATATTACATCATCTTTTTATGGAATAATAAATGCCTTAGATAATATTTCCTTACATAGATTAGATTTTTCAAATAATCTTTGTATTAATAAAATGAGTTTAAAAAAATTTTGGCAAAAATATTATGATGAAATTGTAGAGAAAGATGATGTAGTTATCTCGTTATTATCAAGTGAATTTGAAGGTGTTTTTAGTAAAGAAATAAGAGAAAAAATGTATAAAATAATTTTTAAAAAAAAAGATAAAATACATTCAACTATATCTAAGAAAGCAAGAGGACAATTTTTAACGGCTTTAATGGAAAATAATATTAAGAGTATAGAAGAAATACGGGCATTAAAATTTTGTGGATATGAGCTTAAAGAAGAGAATGATAAAACTTTAATTTTTAAGAAAAAATAATAAAAAAAATAAAAAAGACTTGCAATTAAATAAAAAATAGGGTATAATACTCTTGACTAACATAGCGTTAGTCAACCTCAATTAACCCCCCCTTTGAGTCGCCCGGCAGGGCGACTCATTTTTTATCCCTAAACTATATCCGAAGATAATAAAAATAGCTAGTTATAGCAATATAATTTGCAAATAAGCTATATTGACAAAAAAATATAAATAAGGTATAATATTCAATGAATATACAAGGTAAAGAAAAACTAGGAGGATAAAGTAATGAAGAAAATCTTATTAGGAATTACGGCTTTAAGTTCGATTGCGTCTTTTGGTGCTAAGTATGAACATTTACACGGATATTTAGAATTAGAGGGAAGTGTTTCTACTACAAAA
>NZ_LKKW01000055.1 GCF_001891165.1 Streptobacillus ratti
CCTAAATTCCAAAAGTAAATGTCCAAAAACAACTTAAACAAGATTTAAAAGACATTCATAAACTTCATAAGATGTTGAAGAATTGAAAATTTTTCTAGGATAATTATTCATAAAATTTTCAATAAATTTAACATCTTTTTTTCTTAATTTATTTATAGACCTATTTTTAGGAATAAATTTTATTGACAAATACGCCTAAATAGTGTATACTTGCCTAGTACAACAGTTTATGTTGTGGTTGGATATATGTTTAAATTATTGTAATTTCTACTTTAAATGATGACATTTAGGGTAGTTTTCTTGTGATTTTTATTGTTAGAACGTCAATAGAACCACGAGGGAATATAGACTTTAAAAAATGGGTAGGAATATTATCACGATGATTTAACTATATATGAATATTAAAATAAGTTTGGGAGGAGGAAATATGCCTACAATTAATCAATTAGTAAGATTTGGTAGAAGCACATCTGAAAAGAAAAAGAAATCACCTGCGTTAAAAGGGAATCCACAAAAAAGGGGTGTTTGTGTAAGAGTATATACAACTACACCTAAAAAACCTAACTCAGCGTTAAGAAAAGTTGCAAGGGTTAAATTAGTTAATGGTATTGAAGTTACTGCATACATTCCAGGAATTGGACATAACCTACAAGAACACTCTATCGTATTAATAAGAGGAGGAAGAACTAAGGATTTACCAGGGGTTAGATATAAGATAATAAGAGGAGCACTTGATACTGCTGGAGTTGTTAATAGAAAACAAGCAAGATCAAGATATGGAACTAAAAGACCTAAATAAATATAAATCATGAAGATGAAGGAGGCAAATCGTGTCAAGAAGAAAACAAGCTAAGAAAAGAGATGTTTTACCTGATTCAAAATTTAATGATATCATCGTAACTAAGTTCATTAATGGATTAATGGTTGATGGTAAGAAATCAGTTGCAGAAAACATTTTTTATTCAGCAATAGAAGAAATTGAAAAAGAAACAAACGAATCAGGATATGAAATATTCAAAAGAGCTATGGAAAATGTAAAACCACAAGTAGAAGTTAGATCAAGAAGAATCGGAGGAGCTACTTATCAAGTTCCAGTAGAGGTTAGAAAAGAAAGACAACAAACTTTAGCTATTAGATGGTTAGTAAAATATACTAGAGATAGAAAAGAATATGGAATGATACTTAAACTTAAAAAAGAATTAATTGCTGCTGCAAATAATGAAGGTGGATCAATCAAGAAAAAAGATGACACTTACAAAATGGCAGAAGCTAATAGGGCATTTGCTCATTACAAATGGTAATATAGGAGGAAATAATGGCGAGAAAGGTTGCTTTAAAAGATACTAGAAATATAGGTATCATGGCACATATAGATGCTGGTAAAACAACTACAACAGAAAGAATCTTATTCTATACAGGAGTTAACCATAAGTTAGGAGAAGTTCATGATGGAGCTGCTACTATGGACTGGATGGAACAAGAGCAAGAAAGAGGAATTACAATTACATCAGCAGCAACTACATGTTTCTGGAAAGGGCATAGAGTTAACATTATAGATACTCCTGGGCACGTTGATTTTACTGTTGAAGTTGAAAGATCTTTAAGAGTACTAGATGGAGCAGTTGCAGTATTCTCAGCAGTTGATGGTGTACAACCTCAATCAGAAACAGTTTGGAGACAAGCTGATAAATATAAAGTACCAAGACTTGCATTCTTTAATAAAATGGATAGAATTGGTGCAAACTTTGATATGTGTGTAAACGATATCAAACAAAAATTAGGTGGAAATGGTGTACCTATACAATTACCTATAGGAGCAGAAGATGCTTTTGAGGGAGTAATTGATTTAATAGAAATGAAAGAATACATCTTTACTGATAAACAAGGTGAGGATTATAAAGTTGTTGAAGTTAGAGATTCATTAAAAGATGATGCAGAACTTGCAAGAAATCATTTAATTGAGTCAATAGTTGAAACAGATGATGAATTAATGGAAAAATATTTTGCTGGAGAAGATATTTCAGTTGAAGAAATAAAAAGAGCATTAAGAATAGCTACAATAGCAGGAACTGTTGTTCCAGTATGTTGTGGAACTGCATTTAAAAATAAAGGTATCCAACCCCTATTAGATGCTATAGTAGCATATATGCCATCACCAGTTGATATAGAAGCTGTTAAAGGTATAGATCCTAAAACAGAAGCTGAAATTTCAAGAAAACCTGCTGATGAAGAAAAATTCTCAGCATTAGCATTTAAAATAGTTACAGATCCATTCGTAGGAAGATTATCTTTCTTTAGAGTTTATTCAGGAGTATTAGAAAAAGGTTCTTATGTATTAAACTCAACTAAAGGTAAAAAAGAAAGAATGGGAAGATTACTTCAAATGCACGCTAATAAGAGAGAAGAAATCGATATAGTTTATGCAGGAGATATAGCTGCAGCAGTTGGATTAAAAGATACAACTACAGGAGATACATTATGTGCTGAAGATGCTCCAATTATATTAGAAAAAATGGAGTTCCCAGAACCAGTTATCTCAGTTGCAGTAGAACCAAAAACTAAAGCTGACCAAGAAAAAATGGGAACAGCATTATCTAAACTTGCTGAAGAAGATCCAACTTTCCAAGTTAAATCTGACCAAGAAACAGGACAAACTATCATAGCAGGTATGGGAGAATTACACTTAGAAATAATTGTAGATCGTATGAAGAGAGAATTTAAAGTAGAAGCTAATGTTGGTAAACCACAAGTTGCTTACAGAGAAACTATACTTGGTTCTTCTGATGTTGAAGAAAAATATGCAAAACAATCTGGAGGACGTGGACAATATGGACATGTTAAAATCAGAATTGAAGCAAATGATGGAAAAGGGTATGAATTTGTTAATGAAATTACAGGAGGAGCAATTCCTAGAGAATATATTCCAGCTGTAGATAAGGGAATAAAAGAAGCTCTTGATTCAGGAGTTTTAGCTGGATATCCAGTACAAGATGTTAAAGTTACACTATATGATGGATCATACCATGAAGTGGATTCATCAGAAATGGCATTTAAAATTGCAGGTTCTATGGCAATGAAAAAAGCTTTAAGAGCTGCAAATCCTATCTTACTTGAGCCTATATTCAAGTTAGAAATTACAACACCTGAAGAATACATGGGAGATGTTATAGGAGATTTAAACTCAAGACGTGGAACTGTATCAGGAATGAATGATAGAAATAATGCAAAAATAATTTCAGGAGGAGTACCTCTATCAGAAATGTTTGGATATGCAACTGACTTAAGATCAAAAACTCAAGGAAGAGCAACATATTCAATGGAATTTGAAAAATATCAACAAGTTCCTAAAACTTTAGCAGAAAAAGTTATTGCAGAAAGAACAGGAAAATAATTAACTAAAGGAGAAAATAAAATGGCAAAACAAAAAT
>NZ_LKKW01000056.1 GCF_001891165.1 Streptobacillus ratti
GTATTATCTCACAACAAAAGAAGAATGACAATAAAATTAAATATCAATCAACAAATGTAAAAGCTGGATTAAAAGTGGAATACAAATGGTAATGAAAGGATGACAAATGAAAGGATTTAAAATATTTTTATTAAATTTGATGATGTTATCTAGTATATCATTATCAGCTGATTTATTTGATTTTAAAAATTCAAAGAAATTAAAAGTAGAATTAAATGGAGATATTCAAGGTAATATTTTACAATACAGTAATTTATCATTTGAAAATAATTTTAATGGTTCAGTAAAGTTATATGAATTTTTGAAGTTATCAGGTGGATTAAGTATAGCTATGGATGATGGACCAACTAAAAGAATATTAGAATCAAGTAATACATATGTAGGATTAGGATTAGATTTTAAAGAATTTGGAGAAATAGAGTTAAAGTTAGACTATGCTAAAAGTTTAGGGTTAAAATATGAATACAATAAGAAGTTAGAAGATTTAGATATAAATGTAAGAGCTAAGTATAGTTTATTTGATTCTTGGCTTTGGAATAATAAACCAGTAGTAGAGAAAGAACATAAATATGAGCTATATACTAAATTAAAATATGATTTAGGTAAGAATTTTACATTTGTTACAGACTTAGATGCGTATTTATCTACATGGTTTTCAAGCAAAAAATTAATGCCTTATGGTTTAACAGTTGGAGCTGGAGTAGATTATAAAAATAATATATTATCAGGTAAAGATTACAAGAATAATATATTAACAGGAGCATATATAAGCCATTATAACATAAGAAATCAACAAATTTATGATGAAGATGCTTATGAAGTATATTCAGGGTATCATAAAGGATTTGTATTTAAATCATATGTAGGTTATGAATTTGAAAAAAGTTTTAGAGAAAATGGAACAATAAGTATTTCAGGAAAACTTACTGCTGATATAGATAATGGATACTTTAGTAGAAAAGAAGAACTTAAATACAATCTTGGAGAGTGGAGTGGACATAAAATATTTGGACCTGGAAACTATTTTGAAAATAGAACCCACATGCACTTAATACCAGAAGTAAAATTAGGATATAAACTAAATGATAATTTTGATGTTGAAGTTGAATATACTGCTCGTATGAGTTTTAATAAACAAGGTCAATATGCAGGAGCTAGAAGTAAAATAAGAACAGGAGTGAAATATACATGGGAAAAATAAATATGAAGAATAAAACAATATTAGGTATATTAGCTTTAAGTTCATTATCAAGTTTATCTACAACTTTTTATGTTAAAAATGATGCAGAATCAAAGTTAAAAGATAATCATAATACTACTTTAGGATATAGTATATCTAATGATTTAAATATAGGTGCATTATTAGGTAAGAATAAAGAAGTATTTGTGTACCTAGGTGGAAAAATAGAAAAAAATGAAAAAACTAAAGATGGAAAAGTAAACATAGGTTTTGGATTTAAGAAAAATATAAATGAACATATAGAATTAACATTAAATGGTGGATTTCAGTATAAAGATGGAATGGAAGATTCAATAAAAGAGGGATTAAAGTTAAGAGGATTATGGGATAAGAAATATGAAGATGATGAAAAAGCAAGAAGAGAACTTTATCATAGTCAAGGATTAAGATTAAAAGGAAATCAAATATTAGCTTCAGGGGTTTTAGATTTAGATTACGATACAACTAAATCAAAGATAGGAATAATATACACTACAGATAGTTTTAATAGTGGAATGGGAAGACTTGAAAGCTTCGTAAATTTAAAACAAAAATTTGGTAGACATGAATTAGAAGTAAATTTAAATCATAAAGCTAAAAATACAATATTAGATAAATTAGGAAGATTAAAAGGAGATGTAAAGTTATCTAGTAAGTATGGAAACTTAGAGATAATAGGTAAAGGACATGCTTATTTAGGAACTATATTAATAAGTGATAAACATCATGCTTATGGTGGAGAATTTGGTTTAGTTTATGAAAAAAATAATTTTAATTTAAATTCATCATTAAAACATGAAACTTTCTTTGATTATAGCGGTAATCTTAGTGATGACGATAAAAAGAAAGACAAAGCACCTAAGAGTAATCCAACAGAAAAATTATTACATAAAGAAGAATTTTTATTTAACTTGGGTTATAAGGGAAGAATATTAGAACTTAAATCGTTAAATAAAGTAAAAGGTAAAGTATTTACAAATAAAAATCAAGTAGATACTGATAAATATAAAGTTACAGGAGAAAATGATTTAACAGTGTTATCTGCATATACAGAGAATGAAATAAAAGCTAAGTCAAGAAATTTTGAATTTAGATTAGAATCTAAATACAGATATAATATGAATCTTGATAATAGTAAAGAAATATTTCATGGACATGTAGGTTTAGCAGGACTGGGAATAACTTATGAAAATAATACAGATAAATTAAATTCAAAACATAGCATAGATGCAAGATATGTAATGGGATATGTTGATATTAGACCTCTTGCAGTAGTAAATGCTTGGTTTGATAATAAATCAGAGTATAGAGTTAATGATAAGTTAAAATTAATAGGAGAATTAAACTTAACGAGTTCAAATAGATTAGGAATGATATTTCAAGTTAATGAAATAGAAATATTAGGATTTGGAGATACAAAGGTAGGAATAGAATACAAGGTAAATGAAAGAATAGAAACTAAAAATGAAATAGGAGCAAAAGCTATAGGGTTATTTAAGTATATTGACAATCAAGGTTCTAGTGGAAATGATGACAGTCTAAGTAGACATTTAGTTGATTTATTCTTACATGGTCAATATAACTATAAGGTGTATAATAATAATAGTCTTTCATATAAAGTAAAAGAGGGAATAAAGGTAACTAGTAAATTAGGATTATCATATTCAAATATGTTTGATTCAGATAGATTGTACACAGCACTTAGAGATATAAAGAGAAAACAGATAGATGAAAATGGTATAGCAAAAATAAGTAAAAAAGATATAGAAAAAATAAGGGAAGAAAAGACAAAATTTGGTCTAAATATTGACCAAAAAATCTTATTAAATCCTGGAGTAGAAGTAGAATTTAAATTCTTAGATGATAAATTATCAATAAAACCAAAGGGAGAAGTAATAGTTGAGATTAGTTCTAATAATACACAAGGTAATGGTCTTGATTATAGAAATGCAGAAGCTAAAGTAGGGCTATATTTAGATTATAAGTGGTAATGATATAAAGATGTTAATAGTTGAAATTTTTAAGATATTAATTTTAACAAGTTAACATCTTTTTTTATACTAATTTATTAATTTTAAAAAATCTGTTATTATTAGTCATGGATATACAGTTCCTTTCAATAGATTTGGTCATTTATGATGGTACTGTATATCCTATTTTTTT
>NZ_LKKW01000057.1 GCF_001891165.1 Streptobacillus ratti
TTTTTTTCACACTCTCGATAAAAAAGGGGCTGTCCTATTTCGTAACAGCCTCTTTAATAATTTATTTTGGATATTTTGTTAAAACTTCACAGCCATTTTCTGTAACAAATATATCATCTTCTATTCTTATTCCAACTTTATTTGGTATATATATTCCGGGCTCTATTGTAAATGTCATTCCTACTTCTAATAAATCTGTTGTTTTTTGAGATACATCAGGATATTCATGACAATCCATACCAAGACCATGACCTAATCTGTGATTGAAATATTCTCCATATCCAGCATTAGTTATAATATCTCTTGCGATTTTATCAATATCTGCAAAACTAACACCTGGTTTTACAGCCTTTATAGCTTCTGTATTTGCTTTAAGAACTAAATCATAGATAGACTTATCAAAATCACTTACATTACCAAATTCCATACATCTAGTAATATCACTAGCATACCCTTTATAATAACAACCTAAGTCTAATAATATATATTCATTATCTTTCAAAGCTCTATTGCCACTTTCTCCATGAGGATTTGCAGCGTTATCTCCAAATAGTACTATGGTATCAAAACTCATTTTAGAAACACCATGTTTTTTTATTTCATTTTCTATTATTGATTTTAATTCTAATTCTGTTATACCCTTTTTGATATTATTCTTAGCAATTTCCATACATTTATCAGCTAAATTTGCTGCTTTTCTCATAAATTCTAATTCTAAATTAGATTTTTTCTTTCTAAGATTACGAACTAAGTGTGAAACATCTTCTATTTCTTTAACTTTAAATGTTTCTAATATTGCCTCATATCTTAATACAGTAATATGTTCCTTTTCTATACCAAGTTTTGATATATTATTGGTAAATTCATGTAATTTAATATATGGATTTTCTGTGTCTAAATATCCAATTATATGAATATTTTTAGTTGATTTTTTAGCAACTTCTTCCTCTAATTTTGGACATAGAATAAATTCATCACCATTTTTATTTATCGAATACATTAAAGCTCTCTCATGTGGATCACAAGAAAAGCCAGTAAGATATTCTATATTTTTTGGTGTAGTAAATATTATAGCATCAAGCCCTGTTTTTGCTATATATTCAAGTACTTTTTCTTTTTTCATATTCTCACCTCTTTTTCTATTATTATACTTATTAAATTTGAATATTGCAATAAAATGTTATAGCATATACTGATAAATAACTTATAACTTTCTTAGTTATGTTGACATTTCAACATAATCGTTGTATTATTTAACTATAACAAGGAGAGGTGAAGAAAGATGAAAAGAAATTTTAAAAATTTATTTATTGGAATAGCGGTGAGTCTGTTTATTACTTCATGTTCAGCACTAACTGCAAAACAATTATATGAAAAAGGAGATTATATAGGAGCTTTAGAAGCAACAGTAAAAGAATTAAACAATGCTAAATCAGAAATACCATTAGATGTTGCAAATGAAATTACTTCAAGAATAAGAGAAACAGAAAATAGATATATTTCTATAATTAATAGTTCTAATGATAATAGAACTAAAGCTAACACTTATTTTGAATTATGGAAAATGGGAAATATAATTGAAAAAAATCCTATTTTAGAAAAATATACAGATTTTAGAACAAGAAATGATAATTATAGAAATCTAAATTCAGCAATTCAATTAATTAAAAGATATGCTGATGAAGATTTAAATAGTAGATTAAGTTCATTAGGTGATTTTATTTCTAAATTAAGAAAAGCAGATGTTAAGAATACACCATATTCTTCAATTTTTGAATCATTTGCTAGATATACTGCTGATATATATATTAACAGAGCAGAAAGTTTAGAAAGAATAGCAAAATATAGAGAAGCTAAAGATATGTATTATAAAGGGTATGAATCATATAGAGATTTTAATAATAATTATAGAAATTCACAAACAAAATATAAAAATTTAGCAAAAGTAATTGATTTATCAGATGCTGAACAACATTTCCAATCAGCTATTAGTTTATACAGCTCAGGAAGATTTTCAGAAGCTAGAGATAGATTTGAGAAATCAAGAGAGATATATTATAGATATTCAATGAATAGAAATGTTGAACAAATAGATGCTTATATTAAAGATATTAAACGTAGAATAGAATTAAATGAAGCTAATAAATATTTTGATGAAGGTAAGAGATATTATAACAGTGGAAATTATGATAGAGCTAAATCAAGATTCTTACAAGCTAAAAAAGTATATGATTATTATAAAAACTATACTTTATCAAAAGAAATAGATGTATATTTAGAAAATATTAAATATAAATTAGAAATACAAGTTGCTGATAAGTATTTTGAAGAGGGTCAAAGAAACTATAATCTACAAAGATATGATGCTGCAAAAGTTGCTTTTGAAAAAGCTAGAACTATATACATTGCACTTGGAGAAAGAACTAAAGTAAGTCAAATAGATGTATATTTAGAAAATATTAGAACAAGAACTGGAAATAATTCTGCAAATAATTTTAATACATACTATAGACAAGCAATTTCATATTTAGAAAGAGCAGATAAATCATATAGTGAAGAAGATGCAAATTATTATTATAGATTAGCAATAGATAATTTCAAAAAAGCTTTAAATTATACAAATGATTACTATAAACGTAATGAAATAAATAAATATATTCAAGATTTAGAATGGAAAATAAAAAATAGTAAAAATAAAACAAATGAATATAAGTTTGTAGAAGAGTATAATAAAGCATTAGAAGTTATAGATTATGCTAAGAAACAACCAACTTTTGAAGATGAAAATTATTACTATAGAGAAGCGTTAGGTATTTTAAAAAATGCACTTAATTTAACTAATGATTCAAATAAAAGAAGTCAAGCTCAAAGCTTAATAAGAAGTATTGAAAATAAAATTAGTGAAAATGAAAGTAGAATGAGATTTGAATTAAAATTTGATGAACTATATAGTAAAGCTCAAAGTTATGTAACTTTAGGAGAAAGTAAAATGAATCTATATGATTCAAATAATAATTATCAAAAAGCAATAAATTATTTAAAAGAAGCTTTAAGATATACAAAAAATCAAAATAAAGTAAATCAAGCTAATAATTTAATTTATGATTTAGAAAATAGATTAAGAAGAGTAAATAATGGTGATTTTAATCAATACTATTAAAATTCACAAATTTTTATTAAATTAGTAGAGATGATGATATGATAGTTGAAGAAATAAATTGTTGAATGTAATAACTTTAACTGTTGTAAAACTAAAAAATAATTAGGAAAAGGCTAGAGATTTATCTAGTCTTTTTTTAAAATGTTGTGAGATAATA
>NZ_LKKW01000058.1 GCF_001891165.1 Streptobacillus ratti
TACTTTTGGAATTTAGGGGTTATCTATAATATCATATTTTTTTATTGACAACATAAAAAAATTATAGTATACTTATTGAGTATCTAAGAAGTATACTGTGTGGATAAGTGGTAGAGAGGCCGAATACACTTCCCTGCTAAGGAAGCATCCGGGCATAAACCTGGATCGTGGGTTCAAATCCCACCTTGTCCGCCATTTTTTTATATGTACCTATAGCTCAATCGGATAGAGCGTTTGACTACGGATCAAAAGGTTGCGGGTTCGACTCCTACTAGGTACGCCATTATGAAATAAAAATATTTATATATAAAGGGCTTAAAGCCCTTTTTCTTATTCCAAAAAACTTCCTAATTATTTTAAATTTAATCTCACACTATATTTTATCTATTTATATTATATAAAATAGATATTCTTCTATTTCTTCTTTATTTCTCAATTTTTCAATCCAATCTTTAGGTATATTATTAAATCCGTAAATTATTCCAGATAATCCACCAGTTATGGCTCCTATTGTATCTGTATCATCACCTAAATTTATAGCTTTTAATACTGATTCTTCAAAACTATTTGGAGTTAAGACACACCACAAACTAGCTTCTAAAGTATCAACTACATAACCTGTTGATTTTATTTCTTCCTCTTTCAAGGTATAAAGATATTTTAGTCTTGAAAAGTGTTCACTACATTCTAAGTTATCAAGTATATCTCTTAAATTTTTCTTTTGAACTAAAGATTTTATTATATTTACATAAATTCTACATGCTTCCTTAGAAATAGAATGTGCATGAGTTATAGCAGATACTTCATCTATCTCATCATTAGTAGAATTTATAAAAACTAAAGGTAATATTCTCATTAAAGAACCGTTACCATTTGAAAAAAAATCATCTAAACCTTGTCCAGAATCAAGTGCTTGTCTTGTGGTAATACCTACATCAAATACTCTTTTATCCGTTGTATATTCACCTTTGTATAACCAATTATTAAATCTATTCCTCATATCTTTAACATCAATTTTATATTTATTTTTTTTAAACTATCTAGTGTTGCTAATAACATACTTGTATCATCTGACCATGTTCCTGCAGGTTGATTATGAGTTCCATATCCTACCATATCAATACAAAACTACCTCTCCTTTTAAATTCAAAAGGAACTCCTAGACAATCTCCTATTATAAACCCATATATTGCAGATTTTAAGTTTAAAATAATTCTCACCTCTTTTTATATCATATATAGAAAAACCTAGCCTTCGCTAGATTTATATCATTATTTTCTAATTTCTCTAATTCTAAAAGTTTTATACTGTATCATAATAATTACTGTATTATCTATTAAATTTATTGCAAACATAAGTATATCCTTTTAAACTTAATCGAATTTTAGTTCTAAATTTATTCAAATGTTGTGAGATAATACATATAACCTTTCAATGAAAAGTATAACAAAGAAGTTAAAAAAAATCAATAGTTGAAATTGGGTTAAATATATTTGACAACTAAACAAATCTTAGTTATGAATTTATTCTAAAAATTTGCATTTTTTTTGAATTTAATGTATAATACAAGTGTAATTTAAATACATTTGAATGATACATAAAAGAGAAGTTGCTGCTTCTCTTTTTTTTGTGCTATAATGTACACGTCTTTACTCTGAAAGGAGGTGAGACTGTGTCATTCAAGTGTAAATTCATTATATTTTTAATATTGCTTTACTTATTATTCCCAATAATAGCATATTAAATTTATAACTAACAAGGTACTGCAGCAACAGTATCTTGTTTTACTCTCACTCTATATTTAACATAAAGTTAATTTTAACCTTACAAAATCAATATATTTCTCATCTTTAATCTTTTCCGAACTATTAAAAGTTTTAGTATAATTAATGTTTCATCTAAAAAAATATCTTTCAATTCTAATTTCCAACAAAAATGAATATTAATTGTTGCCAACATAAGTGAATTTTAACCATATTATAAGCATATCTTATTTTTTAAAGATATTAACAAACAAAGAAAAAACCTAGCTTTCGCTAGGTTCATATAATTATTTTCTAATTTCTTTAATTCTTGCTGCTTTACCACTTAATCCTCTTAAGTAATATAATTTAGCTCTTCTTACTTTACCTATCTTCTTAACTTCGATTTTATCAATTAGTGGAGAGTTAATTGGTATAATTCTTTCTACTCCAACTCCTGAAGATACCTTTCTTACTGTAAAGCTTTTTTGAATACTTCCACCAGAAATTCTGATTACTACACCTTCAAAAACCTGTATTCTAGTTTTGTTTCCTTCTTTTACTGTGTAGTGTACAGCTACTGTATCTCCAGCTTTAAATTGTGGTAAATCTGATTTTAAGTATTCTTTTTCTACTAATTCTATTAATTTCTCTTTCAAGAAATTCACATCCTTCCCTCTAAAACATTCGTATTTTCTCTACATAATATGTGTCATTGAAAACAGCGGAATATTCGCTTAATTTACTTATAGATAATATCATATTTTAAATTTTTTTTCAAGTATTTTTTTAAATTGGTGGTATATACCTTGTTTAGTTGTCAAACATATGTAACAAAATATTTAAAAAGTTTCTGTATAAGTGTGTAATTAACCACTTAGTCACCTTTTTTACATTTTTATTAATTTGTTAAACTATTTTGATACTCTCTTACTACCTCATTCGGACTCTTAAAGTTTAGTACTTTTCTCCTTATATTATTATATCTACTACAATACTTCTTTACTCCTCTAACTCCTCTATTTTTTTAATAGAAAGTAAGATGGAATTTTTATTATTATTTTTATCAAATACTACAACTTTAATTTTATCTCCAACATTAAAGTGTTCATTTATATCTTTTATTTGTTCTTGAGATAATTCCTTTTTAGGAACTAATCCTTTGAAATCATCAGTTAATTTAACAAGTAATCCACTTTCTAATATGTCAGTAATTT
>NZ_LKKW01000059.1 GCF_001891165.1 Streptobacillus ratti
ATCAAACTTAATAGCAAATAAGGCACGAAATACTTGATTATATTCTAAACATGAATCTATATTTAATCTACTAATATTAAAATTAACACCTAATTTTATATTAGGAGAAAAATATTTATAATCTGTACTAAATCCAATATTTGAATATATACTTCTATACTTTAAATTTAAAGACATATCTGTATTTAATTTACCATATTCTATAATATTAGAAATATCTATCATCTCCTTATACTTATATTCCATATTAAAACTCGGTATATATTTTTTATTTATTACCTTATTATTAAATTTTAAATTAAGTTTATGTTTCTCTTTTATTCTTGTATTAAATCCAATAGAAATATTATTTATCTTATCATGTGCATTCTTTACATCTTCTACATAACTCTTTCTATCTATATGATAATATCCTAAATTTAAATTTATATATCTATTAACTTTTCTATCAATCTTAATCTCATATTTATTACTAACTCCAGAAACATCATATCTATTATCATTTTCTGTAAATAGGCTTTTTAAATATATTGAATTTGAATAGATTAAGTATATTTTATTATTCTTTATTGGAAATGATAGGTTTATATTTAAATTCTCATTTCTTCTTGCAAACCTTTTATCCTTTATTTCTTCTAATTCTTCTCCTGGTAATAATTCATCTATATCTTTTTTAAATATTTTATTGGGAAGTTTGGGAGTTACAAAAGTATAACTAATATCTAGTTTTTCATTTAAAATTAGTCCCTCTAGTCCTGTATTAATAGTATACCTATATTTCCCCTCTTCAATATTTTTACCATGATTATCTAAAGATATTGATAATTTAAAAGGATTAGTTTTTTTGTTGTTTATAACTATATTTGACATTCCCTCATTATCTGATGGTTCTATTTTAATATCAATATTATTATTTTTAACATATTTAAAATTTTCAGCTAAGGTATCTATTTTAGATATATCTAGTTCTTCTCCTCTTTTTATATCACTATTTAAAAATATTGCTTTACTATTCTCTATCCCATTATATATTACTTTATCTACTATTGTAGAATATAGTATTAATGGTGTAAATATTATTGTTAATAAACTTTTCATTCATTTTTCCTTTTTTAATTTTTTATTACATAAATTTCCATAAATCTACATAGAACTTTGTTTCATCTTTTTTTACAACTTTTTCCTTTATTTCTCCATTATTTGATAGCTTTTCTAAACAATAATATAATTTCCCTTTTTCTTCTTCTGTTTCATACAACTTAGAATATGTTAATAAATGTTTCCCTTTTTTATATGAATAATAAACATTAAAATCTGTATTTCCATCTTCATCTTTTATAAAGCCTATTACCTCAATCTCATCTCCATCAAATTCAAAATGTGAAATATCTTCATATTCTCCACTTGGTGTCTTGTAATATACTTCTTCTGATGAGTCTGATAAATAGATTATATAATCTCTAATTTTTTCTTTATCTTTAATTATAGTTTTTCTCATTGTAAGTTCTATTAATTCATATACTTTTATTTCTTCTATTGATATGTCTAATTCTTCTAAATACTCATCAAAATTAAAATTATCTTTTCCACTTAGTACATGTGCTACATATCTATCAATTGCTTCTACTGGATTAAGTAATCTTTTAGGTCTTTCATAATCTCCATTTCTTATTACATATATATCTCCATATTTTATTTTTATAAATACAAAAAAAGCATAATCATTATCATTCTTTTTTTCACTATATACATTAGTATTCATAAAAGTATATAGATATTCTGCATTTGCATTTTTATTTAGAAGTTTTGAAAAATATTTAGTGTATGATTTTATTACTTCTATTCTTCTTTTCTTTTTAATACCTATTTCTTCTAAATATCCATCTAAGTTATCCCATTCAAATGATGATTTTGGTAAATTTCTAAATCCTGCATCATATTTATCATATGGGAATCCTATACCTAAAAATTCATAGTAATATGAATACGATAATTCTTTAGGTAAAGCTACATCTCTACCAAACCTAAATTTTTCAAAATATTGCTGACCTGGATTTTTACCATAGAATTCTCTGTCTAAAATTAATACTTTACCATTTAATTCAAAAGCTAAAAAATCATCAGATATTTTAGCTCTATATTCTAAATAGTCTTTATCATATACACCATACATTAAATTTTTAGCATCTTTTAAAACTTCATATGTTCTTGGTTGATATTCTTTAATATATTTAAACAGTCTTTCTAATCCATAATCATCAGATAGAGGCGTTATTAAATCTCTTGAATATCCTATAGACCTCTCATTTGAATGTATCATTTTTTTTACATATTCTGGTATTTCTGAGAAATTCTTACATATTCTGTATTTTTCTCTACTTTTTAAAAATTTTTCTATTGTTTTCATTACTTTACCTCTTTTTTTTATTACATAAATCTCCATAAATTTACATAAAATTTTGTTTCATCTTTTTTTACAACTTTTTCTTTTATCTCTCCTTTATTTGATAGCTCTTCTAAACAATAATGTAATTTTCCTTTTTCTAATTCT
>NZ_LKKW01000060.1 GCF_001891165.1 Streptobacillus ratti
TTATAAAAATCTGTCAATTCTTTTTTTATTAATTCTTCTTTACCTAAATTCCAAAAGTAAATGTCCAAAAAAGTAATTGAAAAAAAATAGGATATACAGTACAATCATAAATGAGCAAATCTATTGAAAGGAACTGTATACCCATGACTAATAATAACACATTTTTAAAAATTAATAAAGAAGGAAAATTTAAACATCTTACTAAAGTTGACCGTGGTATCATTTACCATATCCTTAAAGATAATAATATTAAAGACTTAACTAAATATTTAATAAAGCCTACTACTGTTAATAGAAAATATTTTCGCAAGTTTTACAGGTAAAAATAAAAAAAGAGTGTTAGAAGCTAGATGAAATCTCGCTTTTTTTGTGAAGTTTTTTATTTACAATTATGTCATAACATGATATAATAATGTTGATTGATATTGTCTTAAAAAGGAGTATACATGCACTTAACATTCACTAAAGCTGGTAATAATATTCATATATATGCTAAAAGAAAATTTATTGACCCTAAATCTAAAAAATTAGTTACTAAAACTGTTTGTAAAGTAGGTGTTGTCGAAAACCAAGATAAACTTACTGATGAACAAAAACTTTACTTTAAAAACATCATTGATGATTTAAATAAAAAAGAAGCTGAAAACAATAATAATATTATCGTTAATGAAATTAATCTAAATCAAACTATTTCAATTAATGATATTAACTCAAGAAAAAATCTTGGCTCTTTATTCATTTCTTTTGTTTTTGATAAACTTAATCTTTCTAATATTCTTTATCCTCTTAAAGATAATAAAGAATATTCTCTTGCTCAAATATTTAGATTCCTTGTATACACTAGATTAATATTTCAAGGTTCTAAACTTGATAATATTGAACATATTAATTCCTTTATTGATTTATTTAATTTTAAATTACATGATATCTATAGAGCTTTAAGAGTTTTTGCTAAAAATAAAGTTAAAATAATTAATGGTATTCATGAGTTCTTATCTCATAACTTTAAAATTGATAAAACATTTACTCATTATGATGTTACTAACTATTACATATATACTGATAATACAAATGAAGATAATTATCCTCAATATGGATATAGTAAGATTAATAATGATAAACCTATAGTACAAATGGGATTAATTACTGATAGAAATGGTATTCCTTTAACATACAAGTTATTTAAAGGTAATAAGACTGATGTTTCTACTTTAATTCCTTTTATTGATGAAGCTAAAAAGGAATTTGATTTTTCTAAAACTGTTGTTATTGCTGATGCTGGATTAATATCTTCTAATAATATTGCACAATTACTTGTTAGTAATAATAGTTATATACTTAAGGATAGAATTAGGAATATGAGTAGTGATTTAAAGAAGATTTTTGAAAACACTATTAGAGATGCTTTAATTAATGCTTCTAAGGAAGATTTAGATAAGGGAATAAGGAAAGTATATACATATGGTATTTCTATTGCTAATAATAAAAGAGTTATTACTACTATTAATGAAGAAAAGAAAACTATTAGTTTAAATGAAAGATTTGTATTTTATTATTCTCCTAAATATCAAAAGTTAGCTGAATTTAGTAGAGAAAATATACAAGTAGTTAATAGTTTAACAGGAGAGATAATAGAGAGTGATTTAGATATATTTAAAGAATATGAGTTAAATGAAGAATTTATAGATAAAGATTCTAAATATGATGGATTCTCTTTAATAGTTACTAATTTAGATCCTAAAGAAAATATTGATTATTTTGTTTTAAGTACATATGCTAAACAATATCAAATAGAACATGTATTTAGAGCTACAAAGACATTATTAAAAGCAAGACCTATATTTGTTTCTACAGATGATGCAATAGAGGGACATTTTTTAACTTGCTTTGTATCATTGTTGATACTTATGTTAATAAGACAGAAATTAAAGAATAGATATAGTTTAGATACTATATTAGAAACACTAAAGGAACATAATTATATATATACACATGAGAATATATATACTATAGATACAACAAAATTAAATGAATGTTTATTTGATTTATATAAGTCATTTAGGTTAGGAGATATTAATAAGTATCATACACCACAGACATTAAAAAATATTCTTGCAAAAACTAGGAAGTAGGGTTATTGTAACATAATCCACTTTTTAAAGTGCAATGGCTCTACAGCAGATGCTTACTACTTTAGAGCCTATTTTTTTATTTTTTTGCTGTAAAACTTGATAATTAATAAAGAAGGAAAA
>NZ_LKKW01000061.1 GCF_001891165.1 Streptobacillus ratti
TTCTTATTAATCATTATATTATCAAGAGTTTGAGATGCACCTTGATATACATAAGTGTATCTTTCATTTTTAGGTAATTGTGATATTACATCTATTAACTCATCACCATTAATATTTTTTGTAGTCTTAGAAAATTCAAAATCATTCATATCTCCTAAAACTATTACTGTAGCCATATCATCTTTAGCTAAGTCATCTTTTGTTGCTAGTTTTCCTTTTGTTAAGTCTTTTATCTTTCCTTTTTCTTTTCTTAAATCATCTTGTTTGCTTATCCCATATTTCTCTGCATACTTATGGATACTTTCCTTATACCCTGAAGCATCCTTTATGTAATCTACATATACTCCATATACATCCTTATTTAAGCCATTTAAGTTATACTCATTATCTAATGATAATTCTATCTCCACATTCTCTCTTGCCTTAAATCTACTCTTTCCTCCAAAGTCTATACTTAATGCTTGATATGTTCCTTCAGAATTAACAATTTCTGGTGTTCCTTGCTTGAATATCTTGTCTAAACCATACTTAGCATCTACATTTATCTCATTTGTATATCTTCCATTCACATTTGTATAGTTTAATAATACATTTGCTAAGAATACATTGTAGAAGTCTTTATCATTATCAAGTTTATTTGGGTTTGTATGTAAGTGTATTTGGTTGTATAAGTTTACTTTACCCTCTATCTTGTTATTATCATTTATCTCATAGCCTACCTTGTTTTCTGTCCATACAAATCCTTGATGTCTTAAATCTTGAGCTTTTTCTCCTTGTTTATGTTTTGTATCAAATAGGTATCTTCCATCTATTGTTGATTCTATACTTACTTCTTCTATCTCTTTTTTTACTTTTATCCCTGCTCCTGTTAATAAAGCATGTGAATGTTCTTTTCCATTAGTATTTTTAAAGTCTGTCCCTAACTTATACTCTGCTAATGTATGTATATCTATTCCATCTGTTGCATTTACTTTTATCTTATTTGATGTTGTAAAGTCGTTTTTAAGTTCAGTAGTACCAGCAGTTCCTACTTTATGTCCTATTGTAACCTTATTTGAATTATCTGTAATAAGGCTTAACTTACTTGTAGGTTTAAATGTTGCTCCTAGTTTTACTTCTGGTTCATGTTTTAATGTAGTATCATTTTCTTCTTTAATCTCTAATTTGTAATTAACATCTCCTCTTAACTCAAAACTATTTGCACTATAGACTCCATTATTTAATAACTCTACTTTTGATTCACGTTTATTATTATCTTTTAATATATTCTTTAATTCAAACTTAGCCTCATTTGATAATTTAATTCTTTCACTTGCTTGTGTTTCTACTTTAATATCTCCTGATAGTTTACCTAAAGATGAATAACTTTCACTACTTAATACATGTTTAATTTCTGCATTAGCTATCTTAACATTATCTGTTAATTGTCCATTAGTTTTAACATATGTTTCTAATTCATGTTTATTATCTTTAAAATCAGCAGAATTGTATAAACCTGCAACAGTTAAAGAAAAGTTATTATATATTTTACCATTTAATACAGCAGATAAAAGGAAAGTATGTTCTTCACCTAATTTATATCCTTGATCAGTACCAGCTTTACCTTTTTTACCTTTAGAAGCTAAATGTTTTTCTATTGCATGTTTTATTCCATTATGTTTGTGGACTTTTTCTTTTTCATTATCATTTTTATCTATTTTAAGTTTTTCTTCCCAAGCAATATTTTCTCCACCTCTTCTATGAGCAGCAGTTAATTGAATGTTGAAAGAGTCAACGATATCAGCGTCCCATCTAAGACCGAAGTGATAAGGAGTTTTATCATTAAACTTCATATTTTCACTTTCTTTTTTAGTAGCTTTTAAATCAGTCCCAATGAAAGCAAAAACTTCCTTATTTTTGTGCATAAATACACCTAAATCACCTTTAGCACCAATTTCGTTAGTAACATCTTTTTGATCCCAAAGTTCTTTTATTTTCATTTCATTGCTAGTATTAGCAGCTGGTGCTGGACTTGAACCACCACCATTTACTTTTTCATATGTTATTGGTTTTGTAGTAGAAACACAAGCAAGTGAAAGAATTAAATTATCAAATGAGGCTAAGTTTGAATTAAAGAATATATTAAAAGATAATAATAAA
>NZ_LKKW01000062.1 GCF_001891165.1 Streptobacillus ratti
AGAGGGTAAATCTAAGGTGATAATGACTCTTACTGAGAGATTATCAAGAATTAATATTGTTCGTTTATTAGATGCTAAGACTAATGATAATGTTATTAAAGAGGTTGAAAAGATTATTAAAAGTAATAAATATTTAATTCATTCTATTACTTCTGATAATGGTTCTGAGTTTTCTAATGTTAAGTATATTACTGATTTAGATATTAAGTGGTATTTTGCTCACCCTTATTGTTCTAATGAGAGGGGTAGTAATGAAAATAATAATAAGATGATTAGGAGATTTATTCCTAAGGGTAGGTCTATGAATAAATTAAGAAAAAAAGATGTTAAATTTATTGAAAATTTTATGAATAATTATCCTAGAAAAATTTTCAATTCTTCAACATCTTATGAAGTTTATGAATGTCTTTTAAATCTTGTTTAAGTTGTTTTTGGACATTTACTTTTGGAATTTAGGATTTTTAATCTAATTTTTCATTTTTACCTTTATTAGTTAAGAAGAATAATAAAGTACATAATCCTGAGAAAATAATACCTATAATAATAGCTATATTTTCAACTAAATTTATATCTATACCATTAAAGAATCTAACAAATCCCTCAGGTGCTGCAATTATATATGATGTAACAACAACAGTCATGAACATAGCTGGAATTAAAGCTATCCAATAGTTCTTACCTCTATTTGCCAAGTATTTAACTGCTGCCCAAAGAGTTATAGTTGCAAGAGTTTGATTTGACCAACTGAAATATCTCCATACAACTGAAAATTCAATGAAACAAAGTGAAATTCCTAATATGAAAAGTGGTATTACAATTATAAATCTATTAACTATTGGTCCTTGTTTAAGATTAAATGAATCAGCTATTGTAAGTCTTGCACTTCTAAATGCAGTATCCCCTGAAGTTATAGGACACACAACAACACCTAATATAGCTAAAGCTCCACCTATTTTACCTAAAATACCCATTGATATCTTATTAACTACTACACCCGGAGCTCCAGCTGCTGCTAATCCTTCAATTCCTCCAAAGAAAGACATTGCTGCTGCAGCCCAAATAAGTGCTATTATTCCTTCAGCTATCATAGCCCCATAGAATACTCTTCTTCCTTCTTTTTCTGATCTTATACATCTTGCCATCATAGGTGATTGTGTTGCATGGAATCCACTAATTGCTCCACAAGCTATTGAGATACATAAGTAAGGGAAAATTGATTTTCCTGCTGGGTGCATATTTACAAAAGCTATTTCAGGAATTTCAAAACCTTTTAAAAGTATTCCTCCCCCTATTCCTATTGCCATTAAAAGAAGTGAAAGTCCAAATACTGGATAAATTTTTCCTATAACTTTATCAACTGGTAAAATAGTAGCAAATAAGTAATAGATTATTATTAAAGCTAACCATACTTCATATCTTACACCTGTTATACTATTTAAAATTTGTGCTGGACTCATTATGAATATAACACCAACAAGTAATAATAGTACAACAGAAAATATTCTCATTACTTGTTTTGCAGTTAATCCTAAATTTTCTCCAACAATTTCTGAAACAGAAGCTCCATCTTGTCTAACAGACATCATTCCTATTAAATAATCATGAACTGCTCCACCAAAAATACAACCAAATACTATCCAAATAAAAGCTGCTGGTCCCCATAAAGCTCCTGCAATAGCTCCGAATATAGGTCCTGTCCCTGCTATATTAAGAAATTGTATTAAAAAGGCTCTTGCCCAACCAATTTCTACATAGTCAACACCATCACTCATTCTCTTAGCTGGAGTTAATCTAGTTTCATCTGATCCAAAAATCTTGTCAACTATTTTCCCATAAATAGCATACCCTAGTATAAGTGCTATAATCGAAAATATAAAGCTATACATAGTTTCATCCCCTTTTAAAATTTTAATTAATTATAAACTAATGATTTATAACAGTATATTTTACCTCAAAAAATTCAATAGTCAATAAATTTTTTTCATTATTTTTAATAAAAATTAACAAAAAAAAGAGGAGAGTT
>NZ_LKKW01000063.1 GCF_001891165.1 Streptobacillus ratti
TCTTTAAATAGGAGAATGGTGATTAAAATGAGGATTAATTTCTGTAAAGGAGTTAATTCTTTTTAATTTGCCTAAATTCCAAAAGTAAATGTCCAAAAACAACTTAAACAAGATTTAAAAGACATTCATAAACTTCATAAGATGTTGAAGAATTGAAAATTTTTCTAGGATAATTATTCATAAAATTTTCAATAAATTTAACATCTTTTTTTCTTAATTTATTCATAGACCTACCCTTAGGAATAAATCGAGAGTGTGAAAAAAAGTCTGTAAATAGAAAAAAATAGGTCTTCTATGATATAATAAAAAATATCAAAGGAGGCCTATTATTATGGCAAGAGAAAAGAAAGAAGTACACAAAGTAAAAATGACAGAAGGGAAAAGAAATATCATTATGCAACTATTAGAAGAATATGATATTCAATCAGCAGAAGATATACAAGATGCCCTAAAAGACCTATTAGGTGGAACAATAAAAGAAATGATGGAAACAGAGATGGAAGAATATCTAGGATATGAGAAATCTAAAAGACATTATTCTGATAATTATAGAAATGGATATAAACATAAACAAATAAATAGTAATTATGGAACAATGAATATAGAAGTACCACAAGATAGGAATTCAAACTTTAATCCAAAGATAGTAAAAAAACGTCAAAAGGATATATCAGATATAGACCAAAAGATAATATCGATGTATGCAAAAGGTATGAGTACAAGACAGATATCAGATACAATAGAAGATATTTATGGATTTGATGTATCAGAGGGCTTTATTTCAGATGTAACAGATAAGATATTACCTCAAATACAAGAATGGCAAAATAGGTCATTATCAGATATATACCCAATAGTATATATAGATGCTATACATTATTCAGTAAGAGATAATGGAGTAATTAAGAAATTAGCAGCATATGTAATACTTGGAATAAATTCAGATGGAAGAAAAGAAGTATTAACGATAAGTGTGGGAGAAAATGAGAGTTCAAAATATTGGTTATCGATATTAAATGAATTAAAGAATAGGGGGGTTAAGGATATATTAATAATATGTGCAGATGGACTTACAGGAATAAAGGAAGCTATTAGTTCATCATTTCCAAAGACAGAATATCAAAGATGTATAGTACATCAAGTAAGAAATACCTTAAAGTATGTATCAGATAGGGATAAGAAGGAATTTGCAAATGATTTAAAGAGTATATATCATGCATCAAATGAGAAGATAGGTTTAATAAATTTAGAAAAGGTTGTGGAGAAATGGAAAGATAGATATCCAAATTCTATGAAGAGATGGAAAGATAATTGGGATTCAATTACACCTATATTTAAATTTTCAGAGAAAGTAAGGAAGGTAATATATACTACAAATACGATAGAATCGTTAAATTCAACATATAGGAAATTGAATCGTCAGAGAAGTGTATTTCCAAGTGATGTATCGTTATTAAAGGCACTATATTTAGCGACATTTGAGGCTACTAAGAAATGGACTAATATATTAAGGAATTGGGGACAGATATATGGAGAATTAAGCATTATGTATGAGGGTAGGTTACCTTTATAGAATTTATTGGTTAAAAAAAGGGTGAAAGTAAAACACTCTCACCTTTTATTGACATGAACATTTAATTGTGTTATATATAAATTGAAAGAGGAAATAAGTGTAAATTAGAATTTCATCTTTTTAAATCATAGAAGATCTAATTTACAGACTTTTTTT
>NZ_LKKW01000064.1 GCF_001891165.1 Streptobacillus ratti
TTACTTTTGGAATTTAGGTCAATAATGTTATTAAATACATATATTTTACACATTTATTGATATTGTGATATAATTTTATGATAAAGTATCAAAGGGAGTGAGTTATGTATAATTTTAAAAAACTTTTTATATATTATTTATCTTTTTTTTATTATCTAGTTGTTTTAAAAAAGATGAAATTGAATTAGTTCCATATAAATTTAATGTAGATTATTCAAAATACGAAAAGAAAATGAATAAAATAAATGATTTAATTGATTTAGAATATGAAAAAGCTATTAAAACAAGTTCTTTTTCAGATGATATATTAGCAAAACTATTTATTAAACCTGAAAAATTAAATAAAAGGGAAGCTATAGAAGATATAGACATTTTACTATATTTATTAAAAACAAGATATGCTTTATATAATGAGATTGATTTTAATAATTTAGAAAAAGAAAAAGATGAAATTTTAAAAGATGTAGATGATGAAATAACACTTAAAGATTTTAAGAAAAAGATATTAGATTTACTAAATAAATATATTAGCAATAGTCATTTTATTTTTGAAGAAAATGGTATTTCTAAAAAATCTGATGCATATATTTCTAAAGCATATGTAAGCAAGAAAAATGATAAGTATTATATAAACAATACTGAAATATATAAGATAAAAGATGAAGAAGATATAGAAAAGCATATAATCAAAACTGTAGATGATGATTTAAATTTAAGATATGCTATTTTAGATATAGATGTTACAGGAAGTTTAAGTAAGGGAGTTAAAATAGAATATACTGATAACACTAGTGAAGAAATAGACTTTTTTAAAGTTACTAGTAAAAGTTCAAATAATTTTCAATTAAAAGTAGAAAAAGAATATATTTACCTAAGTTTACCAACATTTTTAAACATTTATATAAATGGTAAAAATTTAGAAGAACATTTGTTTGATATATTAAAAGATGAAAAGCTAGAGGATAAGAACTTAATATTAGACTTAAGAGGAAATCTAGGAGGATACCCAAGTTCTATAGAATATATTTTAAGAAGATACTATGACATACCTTTTAATATCGTAAGTATAAAAGGGCAACTATATAATAATATTTCAAAATATTTATCATCATATTATGATAACTATAAAAAGAATGTTGAGGGAGCTGTAAAGAAAAGAGGGAATTCTAAAATTTTTGTCATTGTTAATGATAGAAGTTCTTCTGCTAGTGAAAGCACATTGTACATGTTAAAGACTATAGATTATAAAAATGTATATGTTATAGGCACAAACACTAGTGGTACTTTTATAACAGCCTCAGGACATAGCTATATCTTAAAAAATTCTAATTTGATACTAAAAATACCAGAATATGGAAATTTTGCACCTAAAGAATTTCATGGAGAGGGACAAGGATTTTATCCAGATATTTGGCTTAAAAATAATAATCAAGATATAGAAAAGATTGTTAAAGAGTTAACAAAAAGAATAAATTGATATAAAAGAGCGTATGAAAAAATTTGTAAATAGCAAATAATAGGTATTCTATTGGGCTGTTCCGAAATAGGACAGAATAGAAGAGAGAATTTCTAAAATTTATGGAAATTCTCTTTTTTAAATAAAAAAATTGAAGTTTT
>NZ_LKKW01000065.1 GCF_001891165.1 Streptobacillus ratti
AGTCTGTAAATAGAAAAAAGTAGGTCTTCTATGATATAATAAAAAATATCAGAAGGAGACCTATTATTATGGCAAAAGAAAAGAAAACATTACACAAAGTAAAAATGACAGAAGGGAAAAGAAATATCATAGCACAACTATTACAAGAATATGATATTCAATCAACAGAAGATATACAAGATGCCCTAAAAGATCTATTAGGTGGAACAATAAAAGAAATGATGGAAACAGAACTAGAACAACATCTAGGATATGAAAAATCTAAAAGATATGATTCTTATAATTATAGAAATGGATATAAACATAAACAAATAAATACTCATTATGGTTCTATGGATATAGAAGTAGAACAAGATAGAAATTCAAGCTTTAATCCAAAGATAGTAAAGAAGCGTAAAAAGGATATAACAGATATAGATCAAAAAATAATATCAATGTATGCAAAAGGTATGAGTACTAGACAGATATCGGATACAATAGAAGATATATATGGATTTGATGTATCAGAGGGATTTATTTCAGATGTAACAGATAAGATATTACCACATATAGAAGAATGGCAAAATAGAGCATTATCAGATGTGTATCCAATAATATATATAGATGATATATATTATTCAGTTAGAGATAATGGAGTTATTAAGAAATTAGCAGCATATGTAGTATTAGGTATAAATTCAGATGGAATGAAAGAGGTATTAACGATAAGTATAGGAGCTAATGAAAGTTCAAAATATTGGTTATCAGTATTAAATGAGTTAAAGAATAGGGGAGTTAAGGATATATTAATAATATGTGCAGATGGACTTATGGGGATAAAGGAGGCAATTAGTTTGGCATTTCCTAAGACAGAATATCAAAGATGTATAGTGCATCAGGTAAGAAATACATTAAAGTATGTATCAGATAAGGATAAGAAAGAATTTGCTAATGATTTAAAGAGTATATATCAGGCATCAAATGAGAAGGTGGGTTTATTAAATTTAGAAAAAGTTATAGATAAGTGGAAAGAAAAATATCCAAATTCAATGAAGAGATGGAAAGATAATTGGGATACAATAACACCTATATTTAAATTTTCAGAGATTGTAAGGAAGGTAATATATACAACAAATACAATAGAGTCATTAAATGCAACATATCGTAAATTAAATCGTCAAAGGAGTGTATTTCCAAGTGATACATCATTATTAAAGGCACTGTATTTGGCAATATTTGAGGCTACGAAGAAATGGACAAATGTTGTAAGAAATTGGGGACAGATATATGGTGAATTAAGTATTATGTATGATGGAAGATTATCAATGTAATATATAAGAGAAAAATGAGGGGTGGGATCACTCCACCCTATATTGACATGCACATTTAATTGTGATATATATAAACCAAAGAGGGAATAGATGTAAATTAGAAATTTCTTCTTTTAAAATCATAGAAGATCTAATTTACAGACTTTTTTTCACACTCTCATACAACCTTAAATTGAGGGCTTTGCCCCCTTAAGTCTTAGTATGTAATTATGCCTTTTCCTTAATCTCATATAAACTAATATTTATCCTATTCTTCCTTATATCATTTACATACTTCCTTAAATT
>NZ_LKKW01000066.1 GCF_001891165.1 Streptobacillus ratti
AATAAAATCAATGGACAATGTAACTGGCACATTAGATAGTAGTATAGGAGATAATGATACATTAAGACTAATAGGAAATGGAGAAGTAAAAGATAAGAATAAATTTAAGGACTTTGAAAAGATAAATCTACAAAACTCTAATTGGACATTTAGTAATGATGAATATAAAGTACATAATGAAATATTAGTTGAAAATGCAACCCTAAATATTAATAAAGCTACATTAGAAACTAAAAACTTTGTTAATGATAAAACATCAACAATAAATGCACTAGAAAACTCTAAAGTAGAAGTAACAGATAAATTTACTAATAAAGGAACAATAAGTTTCTTAAAGAATAAAAAAGAAACAGACATATTTGACATTAAAGGAAACTATGATGGAGAACATGGAAAACTATTAATGAGAACATATATAGAAAAGAATAAATCAGATATGCTTAAAATAGATGGTACTGTAACAGGTAAAACAGGAATAGAGATATCAAATCCTAATTCAACATTAAGCAAAAGATTTAAGGGTAAACTAAAACTAATAGAAACAAAAGACTCAACACAAGATGCCTTTAACTTATTAAACCCAGAACATGGAATATATAGATATAAGCTAGAACTAGAAAATAATAATTGGTATTTAACACAAAACTATAATAAGTCAGTATTAGGTATAATAACAAATTCAATGGATAAGATAAGAAATGAATATAATCTTACATATCATGACCATAATAAAATAGAAGATAGTAAAAATGATAGATTATGGACTAAAGTAAGTAATATAACAAGTAATAATATATTAGTAGATGATAAGGGAGATAAAATAAATGTAGATAGTAATACAACTAATATATTTATGGGATATGATATAGATGAAAGAAATGTTAAAGATAATAGATATAGATATGGTGTATTTGGAAATATAATGTATGATAGGGCAAAAACAAGAGATGAAAATAAGATAGGAAATAGTGGAATATTTGGATTAGGTGTATATGGTACATGGAATAATAAACACTTTTATACAGATAGTTGGTTAAATTATACATATTCTCAGAACATATTAGAAACAAAAGATAGATTAAGTTATGGTATACATGGAATAAAGGCATCAGTAGAAGTAGGAACAGGTGGAGATATGTATGTAGGTAAGAGTAGAATACATGCAAACTTATATGAGCAATTAATATATAGTTATATAACAAATCCAAATGTTGATGATATAAAGAGTTTAAACAATTCAAATTTAAGGTCAAGACTTGGTACAAATATAGCGATGTATACAGATATTAGTAATGTAAATCCATATGTGGAGTTTAATTGGAATTATGATGTTAATTTAGCAGGAGTTAAGGTATCTGATGCAGGATATTATTATAATGCAAATAAGAATACATTTGAGTTAAAGTGGGGCTTAAGAGATGTAAACTTAAATAATAAATTAAGTGTATGGTTAAATGTTGCACATAGATTTAATGAAGTTGGTTATAGAGCTAATGGAGTAGATTTAGGATTA
>NZ_LKKW01000067.1 GCF_001891165.1 Streptobacillus ratti
TCCATTACCCATATTACCTTGAGTGTTAAATCTATGTACTGCATTTGCTTTCATACTTAAATTACTATTAATATCTATATCTCTTAAGCCCCACTTTAACTCAAATGTATTATTATCTTTATTGTTATAATCTCTCTCTCCATCTATATCTACTCCTAATGTATTAATATCATAACTCCAATTAAACTCTACATATGGATTTATAATATTAATTGGTGTATACATAGTTATATTTGTTCCAAGTCTTGACCTAACATTTGTATTACCTATATACTCTAAGCCATCTGCCTTATAACCTGTTACATAACCTAATATTAGTTGTTCATATAAGCTTGCATGTATTCTACTCTTTCCTATATACATATCTCCTCTTGTCCCTAACTCTATTGATGTCTTTAATGAATGTAATCCATAATTAAATACATTCTTTAGATTTATTCTATTTTGAATATATGTATAATTTATCCAACTATCTGTATAAAAGTGTTTATTTCTCCATGTACCATATAATCCTATCCCAAATACTCCACTATCTCCTCTTAAACTCTCTACTCTTGAATATTCATATCCTACATTACCAAATACTCCATACTTATATCTATTATCTATATCTCCTATATCATATCCCATAAATACATTACTTATATTACTACTTATATCTAAACTATTATTATTCATATCTTCAAATTCATTCTTACTAAATACATTTGATACTTTTGTCCATACTTTATTACTTTCATTATCATGGTCATTATAACTAAGGTTAAATTCACTTCTTGCCTTTTCCATTACATTTGTTATTAAGCCTATTACTGGTTTATTATAGCTTTGAGTTAAATACCAATTATTATCTTCTAAATCTAATTTATATTTAAATACTCCATGTTCTGGGTTTAATAAGTTAAAGGCATCTTGTGTTGAGTCTTTTGTTTCTATTAGTTTTAGTTTATTATTAAATCTTCTATTCATTAATGATTTATTAGATGATAGTTCTACTCCTGTGTTACCATTTACAGAACCATCTATTTTAAGCATGTCAGATTCATTCTTATCTGTATATGCTCTCATTAATAGTTTACCATTTTCTCCACTATAGTTTCCTTTAATGTCAAATGTGTCTGTTTCTTTTTTATTCTTTAAGAAACTTACTATTCCTTTATTAGTGAATTTATCGTTAACTACTACTTTAGACTTTTCTAATACATTTATTGTTGATGTCTTATCATTAACAAAGTTTTTAGTTTCTAATGTGGCTTTATTAATATTTAAGGTTGCATTTTCAACTAGTATTTCATTATTTGTCTTATATTCATCATCACTAAATGTCCAATTAGAGTTTTGTA
>NZ_LKKW01000068.1 GCF_001891165.1 Streptobacillus ratti
TTACAGCTATAGTATCTTCTACAGTAAAATTACCACTTTTTATTACTTTTATCCTACCCACTACTCCAATAGCAACCATTATTGTATGAGTTATTTCTTCTGTTTCAATATCAAATATATGTGCCTTACTTGTATCAAAGTAAAATTTCTCTTTTCCTTGTTTATTTGTCTCACTTATTCCATCTACATTCATTCTACATGTCATCTGTCTACATGATAACTTAAAGTATATATATTCCTCATTTCCCATCTGCTCAACAACAGATACCTCTCCTACCTGTGTATAACTATTATCTTCTATACTTCTTGATATATTCTCTGGTCTTATCCCAAATATTACCCTCTTTCCTATATATCCCTGTACCTTCTCTGCCTTACTCTCATGTATCTCTATCATAGCTCCATCTATATCTATATATGTCTTATCTTCTCTCTTTACTAATTCTCCCTCTATTAAATTCATAGTCGGTGAACCTATAAATCCTGCAACAAACTTATTAGCTGGTCTATGATATAAGTTTAATGGAGTATCTACCTGCATTATTCTTCCTAACTTTAATACTGTTATTCTATCTCCCATAGTCATAGCTTCAACTTGGTCATGTGTTACATATATCATCGTTGTCTTTAACTCTTTATGTAATTGTGTTATCCTAACACGCATAGACACTCTTAACTTTGCATCTAAATTTGATAAAGGTTCATCAAATAAAAATACCTTTGGTTCTCTTACTATTGCACGTCCAAGTGCTACCCTCTGTCTTTGTCCTCCTGACATCTCCTTTGGCTTTCTATCTAATAATTCTGTTATCTCTAATTTCTCTGCTGCCTCTTTTACTCTTCTATCTATCTCTGCCTTTGGTGTCTTCTTTAACTTTAATCCAAATGCCATATTCTCATATACACTCATATGAGGATATAGGGCATAGTTTTGAAACACCATTGCTATACCTCTATCTTTTGGGGGTACATCATTTACTAATGTATCTCCTATATATATCTCTCCTCCTGTAATATCTTCTAGTCCTGCTATCATTCTTAATGTAGTTGATTTCGCACATCCTGATGGCCCTACAAATACCATGAACTCTCCATCTCTTATATCTAAATCTATACCATGTACCGCCTTAAATCCATTCGGATATTGTTTCTCTACTTTCTTTAATATTACTTCTGCCATTTATTCTCTCCTAAAAAAATATATATTTCTACGATAATATTATACCTTAACTTTTTAT
>NZ_LKKW01000069.1 GCF_001891165.1 Streptobacillus ratti
TAAGATAAATATTACAATGAGGACACATAAAAGGGTCAAAGTCCCAAAGTTCTTTAAAGTTTTTCCTAAATAAAGAAAGAGACTTTTTATTAACCTGAGCTTTAAGATAAAATAGAGACATTTTAACTTTAGAAGAAATTCTTCTAGCATAGAAACCATATCTATTAATCATCTTAAAATACTTTAAAGGTAGATGAAAAAGCACTTTAGCAACAAAATCTTTAAAAGATAAAGTAGAATAAGTAACTTCTTTATTATTACTTAAATCTTCAAATTTAAATGTAAGAGAATTTTTATTAAAATCAATATTAACAATCTTATATTCAGCAATAGGAACTCTTGATAAATATCTACCAAGATATTTAATAATGTATTTAGGATTATTAATATCATTACCAGCTACATTAAAAAAGAACCTAACATCATTATCATAAACATTAGATACAGTTTTTTTAGCTTGTATTTTAATAATATCATTAGGATAATTAGCATTACTAATTAATTTACAAAGAGAAAACTTCCATTGATTAGCAATAGAGGGGACATGAAAGTATTTAAGTTCTTTATATTGAAATTTTTTATTAAAACCTCCAAGAGAGATGATGGCATGAATATGAGGATTAAACTTAAGGTCTCTACCAAAAGTATGAATAACAGTAATAAGTCCGTAGTTAATAATATCAGAATTAGTAAAGTAATTAGGATTAGATTTAGGGATATATATTTTTCTTTTAACTTTATCTTTGATATTATGGAATTGATATTTAAAAATATTGTTAATAGCCTTAGGGAGAGTAAAAAGTACATGCCTATGAGGAATGTTAATAAATTGTTTTAAGATAGAATTAGTCCAATTAACAGAATAGTTATAACCACAAGATGGACAAAGTCTAGATTTACAAGTAAGTTTCATTTTATGTTGAAAATTACAAGAGGAACAACGATAAGAGATAAAGCCTTTAGAGAGATTACCACAGTTAAGAAAATTATTAATGGAATGGTTGATATGTTCAATATGTTTTTTATCAAAATATGGCTTGATAGAATTAATAGAATTTGTTAAAATAGATTTGGAGAAGATAGATTTAATTTTATTAGAATTATACATTATATTGACTCCTTTCTGTTATTTGGTTTGGCGATTAAATTATACAGAAAAAGAAGAGGTGATTCAAGAATTTTTTTTGAAATT
>NZ_LKKW01000070.1 GCF_001891165.1 Streptobacillus ratti
AAAATGGCAAAACAAAAATTTGAGAGATTAAAACCCCATGTAAATGTAGGGACAATAGGACACGTAGATCACGGTAAGACAACAACAACAGCGGCGATATCAAAAGTATTAGCATCAAAAGGATTAGCACAAAAAGTAGATTTTGATAATATAGATCAAGCACCAGAAGAAAGAGAAAGAGGAATCACAATAAACACAGCTCATATAGAGTATGAATCAGAAACAAGACACTACGCACACGTAGACTGTCCAGGGCATGCTGACTATGTAAAGAACATGATAACAGGGGCAGCACAAATGGATGGAGCAATTTTAGTAGTATCAGCAGCAGATGGACCAATGCCACAAACAAGAGAACACATATTACTAGCAAGACAAGTAGGAGTACCATACATAGTAGTATACTTAAATAAAGTAGATATGGTAGAAGAAGAAGAGTTATTAGAGTTAGTAGAAATGGAAGTAAGAGAATTACTAACAGAATATGGATTCCCTGGAGATGACATACCTGTAGTAAGAGGGTCATCATTAGGAGCATTAAATGGAGAAGCAAAATGGGAAGAACAAATAGTAGAATTAATAAACCAAGTAGATTCATATGTACCTACACCAGATAGACCAGTAGATCAACCATTCCTAATGCCTATAGAAGATGTTATGACAATAACAGGAAGAGGAACAGTAGTAACAGGAAGAGTAGAAAGAGGGACAGTAAAAGTAGGAGAAGAAGTTGAGATAGTAGGAATAAAAGATACAGCTAAATCAACAGTAACAGGGATAGAAATGTTTAGAAAACTATTAGATTCAGGAGAAGCTGGAGATAATATAGGGGCATTATTAAGAGGGATAAAGAAAGAAGAAGTAGAAAGAGGACAAGTATTGGCAAAACCAGGATCAATTAAGCCACATACTAAGTTTAGAGGAGAGATATATGTATTAACTAAAGAAGAGGGAGGAAGACATACACCATTCTTTACAGGATACAAGCCACAATTTTACTTTAGAACAACAGATATAACAGGAGAAGTAAACTTACCAGAGGGAGTAGAGATGGTAATGCCTGGAGATAATATATCAGTATCAGTAGAATTAATCCATCCAATAGCGATAGAGACAGGATTAAGATTCTCAATAAGAGAAGGTGGAAGAACAGTAGCATCAGGAGTTGTTGCTGATATCGCTGA
>NZ_LKKW01000071.1 GCF_001891165.1 Streptobacillus ratti
ATAATTTTACTATTTAGTTGTCAAACATAAGTTATTAATTTATCTTAAACTTTGTTGTGAGATAATACATATGTAACAAAAAAAATAAAAAAAAGAAAGGTTTCTGCTATAATAAGATTAGGACACCAAATTAAGGAGAAACCTTTCAATGAAAAGTATAACAAAGAAAGTAAAAAAAAGCAATAGAATAATAACAGAAGAATTAAGAATGAGACAAAGAGCAGTAGAATATGCAATAAAGATAAATAATAATGCAAAAGCAGCAATAAAATATAAAACAAATAGAGTACAAATACACAGATGGAGAAAAAGATATGATGGAACAATAACATCATTAATGCCAAGAAGTAGAAGACCTCATTTTCACCCAAAAGCTCATAGAAAAGAAGAAATAGAGTTAATCCTTAATAAATATAGAAGATATAAATTTGAGGGATTAGCAGAGGTATATATGAAGAGTAAAGAAGATGGATATACAAGAAGTTATGATAGTATGTGTAAGATAATAAGAAGAATAAATAAAAGAGAAGAAAAGATAAAGAGAATAAGAATAAAGAGTAATTATGTAGTAGAGAGAGCAACATATCCTGGAGAGAGGGTACAAGTAGATATAAAGTATATACCTAGGGAGAGTATAAAGTTTGCAAGAGGAGATATGAATTATTATCAAATAACGGCAATAGATGAGTATAGTAGGAAGAGGGTATTAAAGGTTGTAGATGAGAAGAGTAATTATCATACATCAGTATTTGTAAAGAGGTTAGAAGAACTTATGGGATTTAAGATAGATAAGATACAGACAGATAATGGGAAAGAGTTTACTAATGGAGAAGATAAGAGGAAGAGTTTATTTGAGAAGACATTAGAGGTTATGGGAATAATACATCAAAAGACAAGGATATATTCACCATGGCAGAATGGTAAGGTAGAGAGAAGTCATAGGGAGGATAGTAAGTATTATTTAAGGAGAGTATTTAGGAGTATAGAGGAGTTAAAAAGAGGAGTAAAGAAGTATTGTAGTAGATATAATAATATAAGGAGAAAAGTACTAAACTTTAAGAGTCCGAATGAGGTAGTAAGAGAGTATCAAAATAGTTTAACAAATTAATAAAAATGTAAAAAAGGTGACTAAGTGGTTAATTACACACTTATACAGAAACTTTTTAAATATTTTGTTACATA
>NZ_LKKW01000072.1 GCF_001891165.1 Streptobacillus ratti
TTCTTTTACTATCCATGAAGTTAAATTTTCTAGTCTAATTGATTCATAAAAGCCAACTAATATTGCAGATGTTAATAAAAAGATTGTATTAGCTCCATTAAAGGCAATCAGTAATATACTTAACATTAGAAAACTCAGAACCATTATCAGAAGTAATAGAATGAATTAAATATTTATTACTTTTAATAATCTTTTCAACCTCTTTAATAACATTATCATTAGTCTTAGCATCTAATAAACGAACAATATTAATTCTTGATAATCTCTCAGTAAGAGTCATTATCACCTTAGATTTACCCTCTCTATTACCAACAACACAATCAATCTCCCAATGACCAAGAGTTTTTCTATTATTTATTATTTCATCTCTTTTATCAATACTTAAACCACCAAATTTAATAACTTTCTTAGAATAAATTCTATTACCCTTACTCTTATATATTATTGTGTTATTATTCTTTTTATATCCTAAGAATTTAAATAAATCTTTATGTATATAATTATATAGAGTTTGTACAGATAAAGTAAAATTATATTTACTTTTAAGTATTCTAGTAATAGCATAAGGAGAATACTTATTATTTAATAATTTAGTAATTTCAAAATGAATTTTAGTATTACTATCAATTTTAAGAGGTAATTCTTTTTTAGTTATTCTTTCTATATATTTATCATGAGATATATCAAAAGAATAAATTAGAATAGGGTTATACATAGAATCAATTTGTTTAATAGTACCTCTATTTATTTCTCTTTTAATAGTTTTTAGAGATTTATTTAAACTAGAGGCAATCTTTTTTAGTATAGAAAGAAAATATTTTCTATTATTAGTAGTAGGCTTTATTAAATATTTAGTTAAGTCTTTAATATTATTATCTTTAAGGATATGGTAAATGATACCACGGTCAACTTTAGTAAGATGTTTAAATTTTTCTTCTTTATTAATTTTAAAAAATGTGTTATTATTAGTCATGGGTATACAGTTCCTTTCAATAGATTTGGTCATTTATGATTGTACTGTATATCCTATTTTTTTTCAATTACTTTTTTGGACATTTACTTTTGGAATTTAGGAACTAAAGATCCATTTACTAAAACACTTGTTAATATAGGGGCAGTACCTAAGTTAGGAATAAAATATAAG
>NZ_LKKW01000073.1 GCF_001891165.1 Streptobacillus ratti
TTCTTTCTTCTATATATGTTAAATTAATAATATTCCTTATATTATTCTTATTCTTCCTCTTCTTATCTATCTCATATCTTTGTGGCTTTATATATGATACATAGCAATTATCATTTAAATACTTTAAATTAGCATAACTCTCATATCCTGCATCTGCTACTACATTCCTAAATCTATATCCATTATCTTCAAGTCTTTTAATAAAGAAAGGTAATGTCTTAAAATCTGTAGGATTTTGAAATATATTAAAATCTATTATGTAATTACTATTAACTGCTAATTGTACAATGTTGCATTTTTATCTGTCTTAGAATAACTATTCCTATTACCAAGTATCTCAAAATGTTTTAAATATTCTTCTTGTTTACCTAATATATTTATTAATTCTATAGATAAAGATTTAAGTATCTTTTGTTTTAAGTTTAACTTATCTATTCTCTTTATACTATCATATTCTTTTAACATTATCTTTATCTCTTCTTCTGGAACTATCTTTGATAAGTTTAAGTCTTTTTCTTTTAATGTAAGATAATCTAAAAGTATTCTTTCTATTTTCTTAATATTATTATTGTAATAATATTTTACTGTTCCTTTCCAAACAAATTTATATTTATTTGAAAAGCTCTCTATTTTAGTACCATCAATAAATACTTCATTTAGATTTATATATTCTTTCTTTTTTAAAAGGTTAATGAATTGATAATGTAAATCTATTATATCTTCTCTATATTTTATGATGAAGTTTTGTAATCTAGTTAGCTTAGGAGCTTCTTGCCCATTAAGAATATATATGAAGTTAATATTTTCATTACAGTTTCTAATAATTTTTCTAAGTTCTAATTCAGAATAAAAAGAAGAAAGAAGAATAATTTTAAACATAACATCAAGAGAGTTTTTATGTTTTCTACCTTTATTGTGATTATTTACTTTCGATTTATTATTAAAGACTAGTTCCTTAGCTAGTTCGTTAAGAATAACCACGGGAGAATTTTTATCAAAAGAGATATGTTT
>NZ_LKKW01000074.1 GCF_001891165.1 Streptobacillus ratti
CTTACTCTTATATATTATTGTGTTATTATTCTTTATATATCCTCAGAATTTAAATAAATCTTTATGTATATAATTATATCGAGTTTGTAAAGATAAAGTAAAATTATATTTACTTTTAAGTATTCTAGTAATAGCATAAGTAGAATACCTATTATTTAATAATTTAGTAATTTCAAAATGAATTCTAGTATTACTATCAATTTTAAGACGTAATTTTTTTTTAGTTATTCTTTCTCTATATTTATTATGAGATATATCAAAAGAATAAATTAGAATAGGGTTATACATAGAATCAATTTGTTTAATAGTACCTCTATTTATTTCTCTTTTAATAGTTTTTAGAGATTTATTTAAACTAGAGGCAATCTTTTTTAGTATAGAAAGAAAATATTTTCTATTATTAGTAGTAGGCTTTATTAAATATTTAGTTAAGTCTTTAATATTATTATCTTTAAGGATATGGTAAATGATACCACGGTCAACTTTAGTAAGATGTTTAAATTTTTCTTCTTTATTAATTTTAAAAAATGTGTTATTATTAGTCATGGGTATACAGTTCCTTTCAATAGATTTGGTCATTTATGATTGTACTGTATATCCTATTTTTTTTCAATTACTTTTTTGGACATTTACTTTTGGAATTTAGGAACTAAAGATCCATTTACTAAAACACTTGTTAATATAGGGGCAGTACCTAAGTTAGGAATAAAATATAAG
>NZ_LKKW01000075.1 GCF_001891165.1 Streptobacillus ratti
CATTTCTCTTTTTATATCTTCTTCATTATGTTTAATATCTACTTTAATATTAGTAATTCTTAACATTTTTTCTCCTAAATATTTTTCCCTACATGTATTCCTGATATGAAGCACCAATTCAAATTATATCCTCCACAATCTCCAAATAAATCTAATACTTCCCCTATAAAATATAGTCCTTGGACTATTTTAGATTCTAAGCTATAATTATCAATTTCATTAATTCTAATTCCACCTGCTGTAACTTGAGCATTTGAAAATCCTGTAGTATCATATACTTTAAATACAAATTTTTTAAGTTTTTCTACTAATCTTTCTATAATTCCATCATCAAGTTCACTAACTTTAAAATTTAATTTTTCTATACCTACACTTTTTAATAGATAACTTGCAAATTTTTTATTAACTAAACCATTTAAATAATACTCTATTTCTAAATATCCTAGTTCCTGTTTCCTAGTGTATAATAATTTTCTTAATTCATCTTCACTATACATAGATAAAAAATCTACATGCCAATAAAGATCTTCAAAATCATGTAAGGCTGTAAGATAAGATAAATTAAAAATACATGGACCTGAAACACCATAAGCTGTAAATAGTAATTCATTTTCATCA
>NZ_LKKW01000076.1 GCF_001891165.1 Streptobacillus ratti
CATATCGGTTGTTTGCTACAATAATTACAGGTTTAACCTGGCCGCTTAGTCTCATTCCTTCCATTATAAGTCTCATGATTCGTAAATCCGACTAACAAGAAAATTATATGATCGATTAAGAAAAATAGAATCGAACAAGAGAATAAAATATATGCGGGGAGTAACAAAACACTCGCAGTGTGTTAATGAAGAGCTAACAAATATGATTTGTAGTGAAAATAGTTAACAAACAAGTGTTATAAGAAATACGAAGTGTGGTTAAGTAAAACATATCAACAGTTACAAATCTGTAGATGGACAGGATGACGTACTAGTGTAAGTGGCTGATAGCAATTCGCTCATAACAAAATCATTATTTTATAAATAGTAATCATCAATTTTTAATCATGTTTTTATAGCAAGTTTATGGAGAATGAGAATATGGAATAAGGAGATGAAACATGATTGAAGAAGGGCTGTTACTTCCAATGAATGTTTTGCTTCAAGGACAGAAGTTAACCCTACTGGACCCTGAAATGTGGTTCTTACGGGGAAATGAAAACAAGGATGTAACTATATTCTTGATCAATTAGAGATGAAGTATCCTGATCTATTAAAAGAGATATT
>NZ_LKKW01000077.1 GCF_001891165.1 Streptobacillus ratti
CCTTCTCCACTTATTTGTGGTAAATTTGACATCGCTATCGCATTTGCTACTCCACTATTTGCCATTACTCCTTTTTCTATATCTTTTTTAGCCTTATCTGATAAGTCTACATTAACATTATTTCCACTAGCTGTTGTTGTAATGTATTCTGAGCCTCTAATCTTAAATTCAAGTCCTCCATCTCTATTTAGATTTTGTTTATCTGTAACTCCATTATCTCCTCCAAATGATATAGTATTATTTCCTAATCCATTTATTGCTTTTGATACTTCTCCTGCTGTTGCTACCTTTTTAGAATCTTCTGCATTAGGTGTTTCTACTTTTCCTCCTGAACTTGATTTTAATTGTGTTGTTGATAAACCTATATCATAAATTGTATGTCCCTCACTTGATTTTTTAGATGTTAATGTTATTGGTCCTTTTGTCTTATTTGCTTCTTCTCCATTATTTGCAGTTATTTCTGTCTTAAGTGTCTTTGTTGCATTGTCTATCTTTTCTGTTAAGTCTTTCTTAGTGTCTTCTATTTTCTTGTCCACTTTATCTTCAACATCTTTTATCTTCTTATCTACTTTTTTATCTATGTCCTCTATCTTTTT
>NZ_LKKW01000078.1 GCF_001891165.1 Streptobacillus ratti
CTTGATAATACAAAAATTTTTCTAATAATTTATCCATAAAGCCCTCTATTTCTTTTTAATCTTTTTTGTTGTTTTTGCTTTAGATTTATTCTTAGTAACATTTTTTTTAGCCGTATCAGTTTTAGGAATTTTCTTTATATTCTCACATTGTGGATATCCACTACATGCTAAAAATTTACCAAATCTTCCAATTTTAATATTAAATTCACTTCCACATTTTTCACATTTTCCAGCAAGCTCAAGTATTTTTTCATTTTCACTATCTAACTTATCAAAGTATTCTTTTAATAAATATACTCCATCTACGGGTTTTAACGTCCCTTTTTTAATTTTAGTTTTTAAATCTTTAGTTAAAGGTTTTCTTAACTTATCATTTTCATAATCTTCACTTTCAAGATATTCTCCAAATCTCCCAATTTTTAATAAATATTGACTTCCATTAGGAGTAACCATATCAGTTTTAAGTCCTTTTTTTATCTCTATTAATTCTTTTACTTTATCTTTT
>NZ_LKKW01000079.1 GCF_001891165.1 Streptobacillus ratti
TTGAATAATTTTTTAAACACTCATAATAATCTACGTAATACGTTAAGAATATTGATAATTATTTTCTAAATTTGCATTAACAAAATGCAAAGATATAAAGGCTGCCTCATCAATAGGAAGTTCTATATTTAAATCTTTTTTAATTATAGACAAAGCTTTCTTTCCTAATTCAAATTCTTCTTTATAATACTTTGCAATTCCTAAATTCCAAAAGTAAATGTCCAAAAACAACTTAAACAAGATTTAAAAGACATTCATAAACTTCATAAGATGTTGAAGAATTGAAAATTTTTCTAGGATAATTATTCATAAAATTTTCAATAAATTTAACATCTTTTTTTCTTAATTTATTCATAGACCTACCCTTAGGAATAAATCTCCTAATCATCTTATTATTATTTTCATTACTACCCCTCTCATTAGAACAATAAGGGTGAGCAAAATACCACTTAATACCTAAATCAGTAATATACT
>NZ_LKKW01000080.1 GCF_001891165.1 Streptobacillus ratti
CCCATCAAGACAAGAATTATTTTACACTAAATAAAAAATTTTGTCAAGTAATTTTTATTGAATTTTCAAATAAATTTGTTTAGTTGTCAAACATATGTAACAAAATATTTAAAAAGTTTCTGTATAAGTGTGTAATTAACCACTTCATTCAGGATTAGAATCATTTATGTTAGGAGCAACATTTTCATTAGGTTGGACACCATGTATAGGACCAATATTAAGTGCAGTACTTTTTCTTTCTGGAGATAGTGAAACAGCAACTCAAGGAGCTATACTTTTATTGATATTTGTTTTAGGTTTTTCTACACCTTTTTTAGTTTTCACTATGTTCTATAACAAACTTATTAAAAAAGTTAATTTTATTAAAAGAAACTTGAATGTAATCAAAAAAATTAGTGCTATATTAATAATACTAATGGGAACATTATTGATATTTGATAAACTTACAATAATAGTTGCA
>NZ_LKKW01000081.1 GCF_001891165.1 Streptobacillus ratti
TTCATATTCTTCTCTAGTTTTAGCTACTAGAATGGAAAGAAAATATACAAAAGATGAAATATTAGAACTATATTTGAATACTATAAACTTTGGTAGAGGGTCTTATGGTATTAAAAATGCTGCTAAAAATTATTTTGATAAATTACCTTCAGAGCTAACTATTGGAGAAGCAGCAATATTAGCTTCAATACCAAAATCACCTGCTAAATATTCAAAATTGGAAAATGCTTTAGAAAGACAAAAAATAGTAATAAATTTAAATGATAAAAATTGGGGTAATAACAGAAAAGAAAATGAAAATTCCAAAAAGGAAAATTAAAACTTTGTTAATTTAGATAATAAAAAATTAACAGATGAAGAAAGAATAACTAAAATCAATAATTCACCAGAATTTACAACTTGCTGCATAAAGTTTTTCCA
>NZ_LKKW01000082.1 GCF_001891165.1 Streptobacillus ratti
TTATTATAGCAATCTAACTCCTACTGAAATTAAGATTCTTGGAATGGCAAGAAAGGGTAAAAGTATAGATGAGATTACTAAAAAAGCATATATTAGTAAGAGAACAGTTTTTAATCATTTAACAAATAAATTATTTCTAAATATGTAAATTAAATGCATAATTACAATATAAACAATATATTTCTTTATTAAACTAAATATATTACCACTTCTATGATTATTTACTAACCTAGTTCCATTCTCTCCTTTTTCAGAATTTATTGTTACACTCACTTCTGTTGTATTTGTTAAATGATTGATGAGTTAAACTTTTTTTGATTGAATATATAATAAAAAATACAAAAAATGTATGTTCATTACTTTTTTATGTTTGGAACAAATATAAATTGATTCTACAATTGATAAATTCTAATCAT
>NZ_LKKW01000083.1 GCF_001891165.1 Streptobacillus ratti
AGATATACCAGTTGCATTACACTTAGATCATGGTCCAAGCTTTGAAGCATGTAAAGATTGTATAGAATATGGTTTCTCATCTGTAATGATAGATGCGTCTCATTATTCATTTGATGAAAATGTAGAATTATCAAGATCAGTTGCAGAGTTTGCTCATCAAAATGATGTAACTGTAGAAGCTGAACTTGGAGTACTTGCTGGAGTTGAAGATGATGTTGTTGCAGAACATAGTATTTATACTCAACCAGATGAAGTTGAAGAATTCGTTAATAGAACAGGAGTAGATTCATTAGCAATAGATGGTAATTGCCTTAAATTATTAAAATTAAAAGCTGGTATTGAATACCCCTCTTTATTTGCTTTTGCAAACATTTCTTTAGTATTTACTAACCCTAAGTTTTTGT
>NZ_LKKW01000084.1 GCF_001891165.1 Streptobacillus ratti
TCTAAAGCACTTCATAATGAAATCTTTTTTAATTTTTTATCATTAGCATTTTTATTTACATAATTTATATATAAATCCTTAACTATAGATGATGAAATTAATATTAATAATGAATCTACTGTTGACATAATAGCAGCAAGTGGTCCACCTATAAATATACCTGCAATTATAGGGTGTAAATTCTTTAATGCAAGTATAGGTTTAATTACATATTTATTATCAATTAATCCACCTAGTTTGATTGTATGGGTTAATTTATTTGCACTTGCAGGACAAGAAGTTTTATTCTTTGTACCAGTATTTATGGGATTATATTGGGAAAGAGGTAATGATAAGGGAGCGATAGTATCAGTAATTGTAGGTTTTGTTGTTTTCATATTACTTGAAAAATTTAAATTTTCA
>NZ_LKKW01000085.1 GCF_001891165.1 Streptobacillus ratti
AAAGTTCTCCAACTAAGTTTATACTTGGTTTTAAAGTTTCCTTACCAGGTTTCCATTTAGCAGGACAAACTTCTCCATGTTTAGCAACAAATTTAGCAGCTTGTAATTTTCTTAATAATTCTGAAGCTTCTCTACCTATTCCATTGTCATGAATTTCATAAGCAACTATTTTTCCTTCAGGATTAATTACAAAACTTCCTCTTAGAGCTAATCCTTCTTCTTCTATCATTACACCAAATTCTCTAGCTAAAAATCCTGTAGGATCTCCTATCATAGGATATTCAACTTTTGATATTTTGGGAGAATGATCGCTCCAAGCTTTATGAACGAAAGCTGTATCACATGAAATACTATATATTTCTGCACTCTCTGCTTTGAAATTTTCATAATTT
>NZ_LKKW01000086.1 GCF_001891165.1 Streptobacillus ratti
ATACATATAAAGTATTAATTTCTGGATTTTCTTCAATTGATCTTCTAGTTAAATTAAAGCCTTTAGATTCTGAAGTATTCCTTCTATATTTAAGCTCACCTGTTCCAATTATTTCTTCACCAATTTTTTCACCATCATTTATATCTTTAATGCTAAAAATTATATTTTTCTTATAATCCATATATAATAATTTATTGTAATATAATGATTCTACAATTTGAGAATCAAGACACCTTTTATCACATAAGTACTTTTTTATATCATCTAAACTACCTTTCTTTTCATAATGCTTGTATTCATATTCTTTTTTTTCATTAATAGTTTCTATTTTACCTGGAATAAATTCTCCATATTCAATAGCATCTAAAAACTCTTGAGATACTTCCCATGC
>NZ_LKKW01000087.1 GCF_001891165.1 Streptobacillus ratti
CCTCTTTTTTATCTAAATCTAAAACTTTTAATGAATGTAATTTTGAATTTTTTTCAACATAATTTATAACCTTATTTCTAAATCTATACTCTCCACCAAGACTTATTACTTTATTTCTAATATTTTCAACTATTTTAACAAGCTCATCTGTCCCTAAATGAGGTTTAGAAATATATGATATACTTTCATCTGATAAATGGAATGAGTTATAGTAAAAGAGACTTAGAAAATGCAAATTCAGCAGTATTAGTTAATGTAACTCCAGATGATTTAGGAGAAGGAAATTTAGCTGGAATGTATTTTCAAAGAGATTTAGAAGAAAAAGCATTTATTATGGGTGGTTCAAATTACAAAGCACCTGTGCAATTGGTACAAGATTTTATAAAAA
>NZ_LKKW01000088.1 GCF_001891165.1 Streptobacillus ratti
ATATATTTGCTTAATGATAAAAAGGGTGATATAATAAAAATAGTTAGAAGAAAAATGAAACAAATATTTAGGAGGAGAATTATGAAAAAAATATTATCTGCGAGTTTAGCACTTGCGAGTCTAGGACTTTTAGTATCATGTGTTATGTGTTTTAATAGTTCTGAATCATTACCATCATGATAATGTAGCTTTGAGAATACTCCTTTAAAAGGTGATGACATTACAAGTGCCACCTTATATTCTGCATTTTCATCTACAATTCCATCATTTTTATACTCCCTCGGAAAATTTAAACTAATTCCAGCATCATTTCCTGATTCAGATTTAGCTTTCCCCGGTCCACATGATACTAAAAGTCCTAGACTCGCAAGTGCTAAACTCGC
>NZ_LKKW01000089.1 GCF_001891165.1 Streptobacillus ratti
CACCACCACCGTCTCCGGGCGGCGCCAGGCCTCGCACAGTCGGTTGATGTCCTGATGATGATGAAACGCATTGCCTCCCGCCCAGTAGACTAAACGGATATCGGGATAGCGCCGCTGCTGACCGTCGAACTCATAGGTTTCTCCCGGGTGCAGCAGCATATCGGACAGCCGCGCCACCGGGATAACGCTGTCCACCGCATTCGCCCCGGCGGGTAAGCGTGGGCCGGAAAACGCTTTTCGCACCGCGCCCGCCAGGTTGGTGCAGGCGTAGCCAAACCCGAGGCCGCCGCCCGGGGTGCCGAGCTGTCCCAGCAGCGCGGTCAGGGCCACCGTCGCCCAGTAGGCCTGCTCCCCTTGACGGGCGCGCTGGATAGACCAGGAG
>NZ_LKKW01000090.1 GCF_001891165.1 Streptobacillus ratti
GCACGATCGGGAAATCGCGCTGAATCGCGCCGCGCACGATCAGGCTGCCGAGGCCGGGGATCGCGAACACCGCCTCAATCACGACGGTCGCCGCCAGCATGCGGTTGACCAGCAGACTGATGATCGTGAGCAGGTTGACGCCGACATTCTTCAAACCGTGCTGCCAGAGGATGCGGGACATCGACAGGCCCTTGGCGTGCAGGGTGCGGACATATTGCGACGACAGCACCTCGAGCAACGCGCCGCGCAGCTGGCGCGCCACCCCCGCCATGCCGTAGGCTGCGATCGCAATCCCCGGCAGCAGCGCGTGCCTGATCGCATCGATCGGCGAGACGCTGAAGGATTTCGCGCCGGTCGCCGGCAGCCAGTTCAGCTTCAGCG
>NZ_LKKW01000091.1 GCF_001891165.1 Streptobacillus ratti
CAGTCCCGTTGACGGGGTAATACTGTGTGGAGAATGGCGCAAGCATTGCCCCCGCCTCTGTCCCTTTCACATCCATGCGCTTACCGTCTACATTCAGCCGGGACAGGGTCACGTAATACGGCGTGGGATTGCTAATACCCAGTCCATGTTCCGTATTGCTGAAAGTCAGCTTTTTGGCCGCTTCACTCGCCGGCATTGACAGCCCGGAAGGCCGGTAAAACAGTTTAATCACCGACTGTATACCGACTGAAATACGGGCTGACACACCAGACTGTGTCCCTTCGGCGGCATCTGATGTCGAAGGAATAGCCAAAAAACTCAAATAAAAAACCGATTCACGATCCGCAGGTAATTGTGCTGCGCCATTACGGAC
>NZ_LKKW01000092.1 GCF_001891165.1 Streptobacillus ratti
GATACGGAGATCAGCCGTGAGGATCGCGAAGCCGCTATCGAGCAGGCGCGCGAGGAAGGGAACAAGCAGCTCACCGTGTTCGTCGGCGCGACAACCGATCCCGACATCGTCAAGCGCATGTGGCGGCACCCCAACCAAGACGCCGTTCCGTCCGTCGCGTGCGGGCCTGCGCGCCTGGTCGTGATCGACGCCGACACCAAGTTCAACGGTCCCGAGCTGATCGGCAAGCTCTTCGACGAGCACGGCGGCGTGCCCGAAGGCACGCCCATTATCACCACGCAATCGGGTGGTAAGCACTACGTGTTCAGCGACCCGGACAATGCATTCACGAACAGCGCTGGTGCGCTCAAGAAGCAATACGGC
>NZ_LKKW01000093.1 GCF_001891165.1 Streptobacillus ratti
GGAACCGCTGGATCACAATTTCACGAAGGCGATGTGAGGGTGTGGAGTCACGGGCAAGCCCGCCAGCGCAATCACAGCGAACGTGAAGCAGAGTGACAACGACGTCGCGACAGTCCGTCGCAGCCATTCGGCCTTCTTGCCGCCTCCTCCGAATCGCATCAGCGCATCGTCAGAGTCCGCGTGCTCCGGCTGTCCATCTGAGACAAACAGCCGACACACTGCTGTGGAACAACAGGTCAATAGAACTTGTCTACCCAAATAGACAAGTTTAAATGAGACAGATTCTGTTTCGATCATTGCGCAGTACATGACCAAGTCCTCCAAACTGGTGGCCGCGAAGCGCGGCAAAGTTCTCCTGGTT
>NZ_LKKW01000094.1 GCF_001891165.1 Streptobacillus ratti
CAGTTCCACCAGCCCATAGCGCGAGGTGGGATAGCGCCCAGTCGCCACTGGCATCTCCACTGTCGCCAGACCGCGGTAGTGGGTGACCGCTGGCGGCGGCCCTTTATCTTCGCGGGCGAACTTATCGGCGATTCTACCCAGCTCCGCCACCAGCGGGTAATCCAGCAGCGCCTCTTCCATCAGCCAGCCGCGGACGATCGCATGGTAGCGCTTCCGGATCTGGTGCTGCTCGAACTGTTGCGCCAGCAGCCGGCCCGCCTCGCTCGACAATCCCATCAGCAGCACGCCGGAGGTGGGCCGGTCGAGACGATGAGCGGTAAAAACGTGCTGACCAATCTGGTCGCGCACGGTCTGCATCACC
>NZ_LKKW01000095.1 GCF_001891165.1 Streptobacillus ratti
AGATATAAAAAGAGAAATGAGATTAATATTAAAAGATAATGAGATAAATAATTTTAAGATAACTGGTAAAGCTATTGATGCTAGGAATAAAAATAGTATCAAATATGTATATACAGTAGATTTTGATAGCAGTGATAAGGTATATGATAATATTGAAAAATATAAGAATGTATCTATAGTTGAAGAATATATTTATCCACAGCAAATAGTAAATGGATATATTGGTAAAAGACCTGTTGTTATTGGAACAGGACCTGCAGGTATGCTTGCAGCTTTAATTTTGGCTAGGGCTAATTTAAAACCCATTATACTTGAAAGAGGGAAAGCTGTTAAAGAAAGAGTAGATGATGTTTATAC
>NZ_LKKW01000096.1 GCF_001891165.1 Streptobacillus ratti
TAATACAGGAAATATTTTTGTTCTACTATGACCCATTTTTACTGCTAAATCATATCCACTTCCATTACTACCTAATTCTGGATATGATATTCCACCTGATGCAATAACTAATTTATCTACAACCACAATTTCATCATTCATACCAGTAACATTAAATTTAGAATTCTTTTTCCTAACCTTAGTAACATCAAATTCATATTTAACTTCTATATTTTTCATACTCTCAACTTTAAATCTCAAGGCATCTACTATAGATGAAGCTTGATATGATAATGGGTAAACTTTCCCAAACTTTTCTACTTTGTATTCTATACCTAGTTTTTTAAAAAAAGACAATACATCTTCAAAACTATA
>NZ_LKKW01000097.1 GCF_001891165.1 Streptobacillus ratti
ATATCAGGCATAGATATTCTTTCAGGATTTAAAAATCTTTCAAAAATCAAACCATATTTTATTGGGTCAAGTTCTGTTATTCCTAGTAAATATGAAATAATTGATCCTGCTGCAGACCCCCTACCAGGACCTATATGACGGTAGAGAAATGATTAAATCATTAATAGATTATGCTAAAAGAATAGAGGGTAAGGTAAAAAATAGTTCTACTCATGCTGCTGGAGTAATAATTACTAAGGAAGATATGAGAGAAAATCTACCCTTAATTTATGACGGTTATACTAAAGATTATCAAATACAATTTGAGGCTAATGTACTAGAATCTTTAGGATATCTTAAAATGGATCTTTTAG
>NZ_LKKW01000098.1 GCF_001891165.1 Streptobacillus ratti
TCAACACGCTGTACAAAGAATTTGCTCGCGCTCTTCACTTGATAAACCCCAAGGCGTTCAGCGTCGAGAACGTGTCTGGCATGGGGCGGCGCAACTATGCGCACCTTCTGCAAGATCAACTTAAGGTCGTCGCTGAGGCGGGGTATCGCGTCAAGCATCAGGTACTCAATGCGGCCGAGCACGGCGTAGCTCAAGAAAGGCGCCGCATCTTCATCGTGGGCTTACGTTCTGATCTTGGGCTCGATTACACGTTCCCCTCACCAACGCACGGCGCGTCGAGCGGTTCCTCCGTAGTAACCATCAAGGACGCGCTAGCTGGCATGCCCGAGTGGCCCGAGGGAGAGTTTTACG
>NZ_LKKW01000099.1 GCF_001891165.1 Streptobacillus ratti
CGCCAAAAGCGGCCCGCAGGGGAACTGTGACGATCATGAGACGTCTTTACCTGCAACTTTCGTTGAAAACCATTGAATTGCTTGTGATGCATCGCCGCACGCGGCGTGATGCTTGATTGACAGAACCGCCACCCAATATCAGGATGCCAAATCAGCAGGAAAGGCCTTTGTGGATGCGCCCTGAAGGCAAAACAGGCAGGACTCGCAAGACCGCCGGCGGCAGAAGCCCGGCCGTCGGTCCGCATGCCGCAGACGGCGGCTATCTCGATGGCCAGATGCTGATCGCGATGCCTGTCATGAACGACCCGCGCTTCGAGCGTTCGGTGATCTACA
>NZ_LKKW01000100.1 GCF_001891165.1 Streptobacillus ratti
ATATCATAGACACCACCATTTTGGCTGATCGGCTTCTCATGATGAAGCTCGAATGAAGTTCTCTTCCCTGAAACATCCTGGGTTCTAGTCTTGGGCGCTTTTCCAACCTTCATTCGATCATTATTGTTCCTACTAAATTGTTTACTTAACTCAGGATCTTTTGACACTTCTTCCCAGAATTTCTTACGAAAATCATCGAAACTCTTAAACTCCTTATCACGTAGTTTATTAGCTATACGATCTGGAACAGGAGAACCTAAGTCTTTACCTGCATTATTTAACCACTTATTATTGACAGGTTTTCCTTTACCTGTTGCCCTCCCTGGCT
>NZ_LKKW01000101.1 GCF_001891165.1 Streptobacillus ratti
TTTTTACCCAATTCATTAAGCCAACTAGGAATAGTAACATTTTTTCTAAACGTTATACTTTTACATTCAATAACATATCTAATCATATCTAAACTAATTAATGTTTTAAAGCTTTCTCCTTCAATATAAAATTCTTTTTCATCATCAGGAATATTTATTAATATTTTATTTATATCACTTGCTTTAGGTAAGCTTTTTCCTTTTACAAAATCATCATACAACCAAGTCCCAATATAATCTTCTGCCATTTTCATAGCTTCCTCTATTGTTTTACCTTCAGTTGCACCATTATCTAAATCAGGAAAAACAACAACATAATTTC
>NZ_LKKW01000102.1 GCF_001891165.1 Streptobacillus ratti
CATATACTTTTATTTTTATCAATATATGGTATAATTAAATGTATGTTATAATATAACTCTATATTTTATATTAAAATATAGGAAAGTGAGCAGAATAGATGAAAATAGGAATAGTTGGAGCAGGAGCTTCAGGAATATTATGTGCAATTTATGCCGCACAAAGAGGACATGATGTTGTAATATTTGAAAGAAAAGATAGAATGTTAAAAAAAGTATTAGTTACAGGTAATGGTACATGTAATTTTACAAATATTAATGCAGGATATGATAACTATTTTGCTATAGAAGAAAAAATAGATGAAAAAATATTTAATGAATATA
>NZ_LKKW01000103.1 GCF_001891165.1 Streptobacillus ratti
CGATCATGGCGATGAGCATGGCAGGGTCCGGCGGTGGCGGCAGGCGCCGCCGCGGGCGCAAGCCGGTGATGCCCGAGATCAACGTCACGCCGATGGTCGACGTGATGCTGGTGCTCTTGATCATCTTCATGGTGGCGGCGCCGCTGATGACGTCGAACATCGACATCGACCTGCCGGTCGCGAGCGGCGGCAAGTCGATCTCGTCGAACCAGCCGCCGCTGACATTGTCGGTCAAGCGGACCGGCGGCGGCTGCAACTCGAATGTCGAGCTGTATCTCGGCGACGCGCCGGTCACGGCAGTCGATTTCCCGGCCA
>NZ_LKKW01000104.1 GCF_001891165.1 Streptobacillus ratti
TCATCGACCAGCGCGCCGAAGCCCGGCGTCTGCCCGGCGGATAAGTCCATGGTGCAAACCACGCTTTACTTCGGTCTGAGCCGCCCGGCGGGGAAAGACATCACCGCTGAAGAGTGGCAACAGTTTGTCGACCGTGACGTCACGCCGCGCTTTCGCGACGGGCTGACGGTGTTTGATGCCCACGGCCAGTGGCTTGGCCAGAATGGTCAGGTGGTGCGGGAGCAGAGCAAGGCGCTGATGGTGATCCATGGGCATGACGCGCAGAGCGAGGCGGGGATTGAGGCTCTGCGCCAGGGCTATAAATCAAGCATCGCG
>NZ_LKKW01000105.1 GCF_001891165.1 Streptobacillus ratti
CCTTCGCCTTGGCGTCGAGGCCACCATATTCGACCATCAAATCGACCGACTCGGTCATGTTCTGGTCGGTGACCTGGAACGGCCGCTTGTCCTTGGTCGCCGGCGTGCGATAGAGCGGGATTGTGAGCTCAAAACCCTGCGTCAGCGTCTCGATCTTGCCGCCCTTCGGGTTGGCATCGAGGATCGACTGCGCGGCCGCCTTCGGGTCCTTCTCCGCAGCCTCCACCGCTTTTGTCGTCGCCGACATGAAGCGGCGGACCAGGTCGGCATTGGCCTTCACATAGTCCGAATTCGCGATGATGCCCGACGACAC
>NZ_LKKW01000106.1 GCF_001891165.1 Streptobacillus ratti
GACGCTGCAGGACATCCTGTGCCGTTTCGAGCGGATGCGTGGCCGCGACGTGCTGTGGCAGCCCGGCACCGATCATGCCGGCATCGCCACCCAGATGGTGGTCGAGCGCCAGCTGATGGAACGGCAGGAGCCGGGACGGCGCGACATGGGCCGCGCCAAATTCCTTGAGCGGGTCTGGCAGTGGAAGGCCGAGAGCGGCGGCACCATCGTCAACCAGCTCAAGCGCCTCGGCGCATCCTGCGACTGGTCGCGCGAGCGCTTCACCATGGACGAAGGGCTGTCGCGCGCCGTCGTCAAGGTATTCGTCGAAC
>NZ_LKKW01000107.1 GCF_001891165.1 Streptobacillus ratti
ATCTTTTTCTTTTAATTCTCCATTCTTTCCAGGAGATACTACTGAAATTACATTAAATCCTAAATTTTTCTCTTTAGAAAGTTCTACTGTATGTGGCATAGTAGCAAGACATACATGACACCATGAAGCCCACATTTTAATGTATGTTTTTCCTTTATAATCACTAATTTTTTTAACTTGTCCTGACTGATTTTTAAATGAAATGTCATCTAAACTTCCTGAAAACGATAATGTAGATAACATTAATAAAAATATAGCTAATATTCTTTTCATATATCCCTCCATTATTTTATATTATTTTAA
>NZ_LKKW01000108.1 GCF_001891165.1 Streptobacillus ratti
AATCTGCCGTCATCGACTTCGAAGGTTCGAATCCTTCCCCCACCACCATCGCTTACAAAAGCCCCTGAATGCTCAAACGAATCCGCAATTAAATATTCTGCCCATGCGGCGAAGGATGAGAAGCTTCGACCAAGGTTCGACTCGAGGCCAGCGAGAGAGCGTTGCCGCAGGCAACGACCCGTAGGGCGAAGCGCGCAGCGCTGAGTAATCCTTCCCCCACCACCATTTCTTCCTGAAATACTCAAAACCTGTTACTCCGAGCTAATTCTGCCCAATGGCACCGCGTTTACCGGACCTAAAATA
>NZ_LKKW01000109.1 GCF_001891165.1 Streptobacillus ratti
TTGACAATGGATATATACATATAACTAGTAGAAAAATTAATTCAGTGACAGAAATATTATGTTTACTTAAAATAGTAGTAGAAAATTCTAATGCATAATTCTTATTTACATATGATATAGAGGGTGAAGCATTCTCTCCATTAGTATTAGATAAAATTAGAAGAGCTTTAAATGTTGTTGTAGTTAAAGCACCTGCATTTGGAGATAGAAGATTAGCTATGCTTGAAGATATTGCTATATTAACAGGAGCTATAGTAATTTCAGAAGAAAAAGCAATGAAATTAGAAGAAGCAGATTTAGAT
>NZ_LKKW01000110.1 GCF_001891165.1 Streptobacillus ratti
CTCCATAAAATTTCCAAAATATGATTTAGATTGAATTGTATATTTTTTAAGAAATTGCGTTTTGTTTTTAATAAACTCCCATATTATGAAATAATTAATAAATTCTTCTATTTTACTTCCCGGTGTTGCCGTAAGCATTAAAAATCCTTTTGCTTTTTTTAGTCCTTTTTTTACAGCTTTCCCACGTTGACTAGTGCTATTTTTTATATAGTGTGCCTCATCCAAAATGTACTGATAAATTAAATGTAGAAGATATATTTGAAATGCCAGAAAAGATACATAAATTTATAGAGTTTAATCC
>NZ_LKKW01000111.1 GCF_001891165.1 Streptobacillus ratti
GATCGGTACACTGTATTATCTGCCTCGACTATTAATAACTCAGTTTATCTTATCGAAACTAACGCTTACCTCAAGTTGATATCACTAATAAATAACCATAAAAATGGTTTAAATGACTTATTAATCTCGATTTGCTAGTGTGATAAACTGAAAGTTATTTTATTCATAACCAATTGTTTTTACGACAGTTAATCGTTGCTCTCCTGTATCATATTCGTCGGCGTGCTAAACAGAAAACGGGTAGCAAAGGCCAATACCACGATGATCGCGACACAAGCCAACGTCCACTCTCCCATCTGA
>NZ_LKKW01000112.1 GCF_001891165.1 Streptobacillus ratti
GCATTAGTTAGTCCACTCTCTAATCCATCAATATAGCTTTTATATTGATTAAAGTATGTTCCACTTTTTAAATAATCTCCTTTTTGAGCTCCATTTACATTATTAGGTGGATTATCTTTTCCAAGACCTATTAAGGTTTTAGCAACTCCATTTAAGTCAAATCCGTATAGCCCTCTTTTTTCTTCATCATTATCTTGTTTACCATATTCAGATAATTTACCAAATAATCCTGTTGATACGGCTTTTTGAGGTCCACCTAATTCTATATTAGTATTATTATAATCATACTCAACATTAGCA
>NZ_LKKW01000113.1 GCF_001891165.1 Streptobacillus ratti
GGCCCAAATGTTATATCTATTTTTTTATTAATTTGAGCTTTAAATTCAGGCAATATTGAAATAGATCCTGAAGTATATCTAATATTTTCAAATTTACTTTCTTGTTTAGTACTAATAAAACCTAATGCTCCTTCAACCCTATATTTTCCACCAGTAATATTCGTTGAATATGAAACAATTATAAAAGAAGTATTTAATGTAATAGTTAAAACCATATTATTTAATAAGGAAATATTAAATGTTAGTGAAAGTATAAATCCTGATAAAGTTAAAGATATATATGTGGGAGATAATGCAATA
>NZ_LKKW01000114.1 GCF_001891165.1 Streptobacillus ratti
GCAGCGAGCCGTTCGCTGCGGTCTCGGTGTCGGGCATGGCGGAGCGGATGACGGACGACCGCCTGCCGGAGATCGGAGCCACCGTGCACAAGATCGCAGCCGAGCTCACGGCGGAGCTGCGCGGCAGCAGCCCTGCGCAGCCGCAGGCGTGAAGCCCGCCGGCTTTCCCGTCGTTGCCGGTTTCCATTGCGTCGCCGGTGCTAATCGCTTGGAGACAGGCAAGAAATCGCGAGCGCTGCCACAGCGCGGAAAATCCCGTCGATTGCGTTGAGATCGATGGTCGTGGCGCTGATGAT
>NZ_LKKW01000115.1 GCF_001891165.1 Streptobacillus ratti
TCTTTCTAAATTATCAACATAAAAAGAATAATTATCAATAATTAATTTCTTATCATATGAAAAACTTACATTATTAAATTCTAAAAAATACATATTAATTTTCCCCTTTCATGTCAAAATAGTTATATATACCTATTAATACTAAGGTAATACTTATTAATATTAGTGCAGGAACACCTATTAACACCAATTCTTCATCACTAGCATAATTTTTAATTTGTATAGATAATGTTGTATTGGTTAATAGAAGTGCTGCAAGTGGCATCTCCTTTATTATTTCTATAGC
>NZ_LKKW01000116.1 GCF_001891165.1 Streptobacillus ratti
GGTAAGTATTGGAGATGATATTTTTATTAATATACCTGAATTAAAAGATGTTGATATTGTCCCTCAGAATATAGATATAGATATAGTTTATGAAGATAAGTATTTAGCTATAATAAATAAATATGCTGGTATGGTAGTTCATCCATCTAAGGGACATGAAGAAAATACATTAGTTAATGCTATTATAATTAACCCTGATGTATTTTTATCAAGTCTATGAACTATGCCAGGTCTTAAATCTCCATTAATACCTGATAAATCCTTAATTTTATAC
>NZ_LKKW01000117.1 GCF_001891165.1 Streptobacillus ratti
AGAGGAAATCTATCACTTTAAGTTATATCAGGAAAAGATAAAAATCAAAAAACGAAAATTGCAACTTTTAATCCTGGTTCAGGAAATGCTCGAGGTGCTGGATAATCTTCACTTGCCCACAAGGGGGGGAAACTTAGTTGCAGCCTATGATGACAGCGAAAATATATCTGTGAAAGATTTAACAGAGTATATTGATGAAATAGAAGAAGCTGCAACTGAATGGAATTTAGAAGATGAAAGAGCTAAGGATATAGAAACGGTTAAGAAA
>NZ_LKKW01000118.1 GCF_001891165.1 Streptobacillus ratti
GTTTCATTTCACTAAACAGTTGCTGTGCGGTGTGGTGTTCGCCCAGCAGTCGCAGCGCCATTCCTTGCCAGAAGAGATAATCAACCGGCTGATCGTTGTAATAACTGTGGATGTTAATGGTGCGATCGCCGGTCGCCGCCAGACGTAAACAACGCATCGCTTCAGTTTCATCGCCCGGCGCGTTGGCGCATATCGCCTGCCAGAACCAGATGTCGTTATCAGTTTGCCCCGGTAAACGGCCTTCGCTTAAATTCTCCGGATAATGC
>NZ_LKKW01000119.1 GCF_001891165.1 Streptobacillus ratti
ACCTGGTGACGATCACCTGGCTGCCGAAATCCTGGGGCAAGCCGGTTCAGGTCACACGGGCCAACGGCGTCGCCGAGCGGCTGAAGCAGGTCTCCGCCGAGATCGACGCGCTCGATCCGGCGCTGCGCGCCGCGGCGTTTCCGATCGCGGGTGTGCTATCTTGTCGCGCCGTCGCCGATACCGGGCGGATGAGCATGCATGGCTATGCCGCCGCGATCGACCTCAACCTGAAGGTCTCGGACTACTGGCTGTGGGCGGGCAAAGGT
>NZ_LKKW01000120.1 GCF_001891165.1 Streptobacillus ratti
TATAAGATATAGGTTAAATAGGTCAATACAAGTAGAGAGACCTTTTGGAGATATAAAGGAAAATTATGATTATGATAGATTTAGGAGAAAGGGGTTAAGGGGAGTAGAATTTGAATTTAGTATGTATGCACTAGGATTTAATTTAAGGAAGTATGTAAATGATATAAGGAAGAATAGGATAAATATTAGTTTATATGAGATTAAGGAAAAGGCATAATTACATACTAAGACTTAAGGGGGCAAAGCCCTCAATTTAAGGTTGTAT
>NZ_LKKW01000121.1 GCF_001891165.1 Streptobacillus ratti
TATTTTTCATAATACTCCTTTCAAATTACATAAATTCAACATCAGAATTTAAAATATAAACCATGTCTTTTCTTTCAACAACGATTTTTATTTTATCTTTAATATTTTTATCATCAAACATTTTCATTTCAACTACAGGAGCTTCAGATATTGTTAATAAATAATCAAGTATATATTTAACATTTAAGGCTATTTTTAAAGTATCTCCCTCATAAATACAATTAATTTTTTCCTTTGAAACTGCTAAATCATTACTTCCTACTAC
>NZ_LKKW01000122.1 GCF_001891165.1 Streptobacillus ratti
AGACTGGAGAATCGTCAGGAAGTCGTTCTGACTGCTGTTGATGTGGCGGCATTATTTCGCCGCGTCAGCGAAGCGCGCACCGTGCAGTTGGCAGAAAAAAACATCACTTTGCATGTTATGCCTACTGAGGTTAACGTTGCTTCTGAACCGGCGTTACTGGAGCAGGCGCTGGGGAATTTACTGGATAACGCCATCGATTTTACTCCCGAGAGCGGTTGCATAACGCTAAGCGCCGAAGTGGATCAGGAATACGTCACCCTTAAGG
>NZ_LKKW01000123.1 GCF_001891165.1 Streptobacillus ratti
AAATGAAGAGAAGCAGGAATAAAAGAAGAATCAATTGAAATGATGTTAATTGATAATCCCAAAAAATTTTTTGGAGGTGATTAAAATGAAAAAAATAATATATATTTTACTAAGCTTTATATTTTCTATTAATATTTTTGCAACAAATTTTGATGAAATTGATGTAATAACTAAAAAATATATAGAAGATAAGGTTATGCCAGGGTCAGTAATTCTTGTTGCAAAAGATGGGAAGATACTTTATTATAAAGCATTAGGT
>NZ_LKKW01000124.1 GCF_001891165.1 Streptobacillus ratti
GTTCGTGATGGTGATGATGTCCATGGTCGTGGTGATCTTCGTGATCGTGGTGATGATGCTCATGATCATGCTCGTGCACATTCTCCAGCCAGTTGCGTTCGCCGCGCCAGGTACGCCAGAACATCCAGAACGCGGTGCTAATAATGATCACTGCGGAAATCAACTGGAGCCACGGTTCTGCTGATTGAGCAGTAAAGCGTTTGCTGATCACCATCCCGCCAAAGGCAATTAACCAGACCACTGCGGTATGCGAAATAG
>NZ_LKKW01000125.1 GCF_001891165.1 Streptobacillus ratti
AAAATCTTTATTAAATTCAAACTTTGCTTTTTCATCATCTCCCACATGCACTTCATCTTTAGGATCTTGATAAGACTTATCATATTTAATTTTAGATTCAATTTCATTTATATTTGCTACATCTTCGTTTATTTTTTCATCTACTGTTTTAGCATTTGCTAAAATAGATATTAAAAAAAATAAACAGGTCATATACTTCCCTTTAACCATTTTAATCTCCTTTTTACTTTTTAAAGCATATGATTATAGT
>NZ_LKKW01000126.1 GCF_001891165.1 Streptobacillus ratti
CATCAAAAATAGGTCTTTGGCGACTTAATTCACCTTTTTCACCATTGACATATATTAAATTTAATAATCCAAAATTTTGCTCATCATTTAAAGGTTTCCTAACTTCACCTACTATAACATCGCCTTGTCTTAAACAAAATTTTTTAATTTGAGAATTAGATACATATACATCAATATTTTGGGGAGTATTTCTTAAAAAACCATATGTTGCATTAATTATATCTAGCTCTCCATATGAGTACATTAGAC
>NZ_LKKW01000127.1 GCF_001891165.1 Streptobacillus ratti
ATTTCTCATTGTCCTATGTCCTATTTTATTGGTGGAGATAAGCGGGTTCGAACCGCTGACCTCCGCAGTGCAAGTGCGGCGCTCTCCCAGCTGAGCTATATCCCCATAAAACAATAGTGTCTTCTTTCTGGTGGGCATAGCTGGACTCGAACCAGCGACCCCTGCGTTATCAGCACAGTGCTCTAACCACCTGAGCTATACGCCCTTATTTATACTAAAAGACTTATTAAAAAGGAATAAATAAAGCA
>NZ_LKKW01000128.1 GCF_001891165.1 Streptobacillus ratti
GAATTCTCACAGTGGCTTGATGCCGTGATTCAGCGTGTCGAAATGTACAACGCATCGCTTCCCGTTCCGCTTTCACCGCCTGAATGTCGGGCTATTGGCAGGAGCAGTGCGAAATACACGCACAGGAACTTCACGCCGGAAACTTTAGCACAGTATGTGGCTGATACGCACACACCAGAAATTCAGGCTGCACGCGGTCGCAAGGGCGGTTCTAAGTCTAAGCGCAGCACAGTGGCTACATCTG
>NZ_LKKW01000129.1 GCF_001891165.1 Streptobacillus ratti
CGCAATACTCCCTGATAGATAAGGGCGAGTTTATTCAGTTGCAGGTTCCGGAAGCGTTCGAGCAGGAAGTGAATAAGCGCCTGGCCAGGTTTGGCATTGACGAACAGACCGTAACTCACCCCGTTACACCAAAATACGCGAAGCTGATCGCCACGCTGAAGGAGTTTTTCCCGGAAGGTAAGCAAATCATCTTCACCGATGAAAAAACGCAGCACCAGAAGCTCAAGCGCATTATCTGC
>NZ_LKKW01000130.1 GCF_001891165.1 Streptobacillus ratti
TGAAAAAAATATAGTTGAAATCGAATAAAGAGTAGCACTCTTCATACTTATTCCAAATATTAATATAAATAATGAAACATTTATAGGCCCTCCACCTATCCCTAAAAATGTAGAAACTATTCCAAGACACATACTTACAAAAAAATACATGATATGATTTTTACATTTAAAAGTAAACTTACAATAAGTAGTATAATAAACAGATAATGATAATACCATTACTGTAACTGTAATTT
>NZ_LKKW01000131.1 GCF_001891165.1 Streptobacillus ratti
CAACGATGATGTCCAGGTGCAGCTCACCCATACCGGAGATGATGGTCTGATAAGAGTAAGGTCGGGCGGCGCCAAGAGCGCAAGCAGGTTCCGAGTTTACCTGAAGGATCCTTAATTGAGGGCTTATCATGCCTAGAAGAAGAGTTGTAGCTAAACGCGAAATCCTGCCGGATCCCAAGTTCGGAAGTGAGCGTCTGGCGAAGTTCATGAACCACCTGATGGTCAGCGGCAAGAAG
>NZ_LKKW01000132.1 GCF_001891165.1 Streptobacillus ratti
TCCTTGCGGAGCTGGTTGACCTGGCCGATCATGTCGATGGCGGCAAGCGCAGCCAGATGGGTCTGCTCGGCCTCCTCGACGAAGGGCGCCCCCCAATAGGCCATGATGGCGTCGCCGATATACTTGTCGATGATGCCGCGATGGGTGTGGACCGGCGCCGACATCGTCGACAAATAGAGGTTCATGATCTTGACCAGGCCGCGCGGCGTCACGCCTTCGCTCAGGCTGGTGA
>NZ_LKKW01000133.1 GCF_001891165.1 Streptobacillus ratti
GGCTCGTTAAGTGGTGGAGAATTGCAAAAATTGAATTTAATTTTAATATTCTCAAAACCTCATAAATTATTAATTGTAGATGAGATAACTACAGGATTAGATTATTCTACAAGAATGAAATTATTAGAATATCTAAAAAATCATATAGATAAAATGGGTATAGGATTAATTATTGTTTCACATTATTTAGAAGAAATTAAATACTTGTGTGATGAAGTTATTATAGATGAT
>NZ_LKKW01000134.1 GCF_001891165.1 Streptobacillus ratti
TAATAAAACAGAAAAAAATGAAGACAATGCCATAATAGTTCCAATTAATGTTGAATTAAATCCTCTCGAACTTAAAAAGCTATTTGCAAAAGCATATACAGAACTAAACATTGCCCAATATAATATTTGCATCAAAGTATATTTTTTAGTCATTTTTACCTCCTAAATATCTAAATCTGTATCAAAATCTTCTTTCCAATCATCATCATTTAAATGTACAACTTCTAAGG
>NZ_LKKW01000135.1 GCF_001891165.1 Streptobacillus ratti
AAAAAGATAATAAAAAAGTTAGAAATACAATTTTATTTTTATTAGGTATATCACTGACTTTTGTAATTTTAGGTTTTGGATTTGGACTTTTATCAGATATATTATTTAATCCTTTAATTAGAATAATTGCTGGGATTATAATTATAATCCTAGGATTACAACAATTAGGAATGTTTGAATTAGGATTTTTAGAGAGAACTAAAACATTGCAAGTAAATAGAAAATATAA
>NZ_LKKW01000136.1 GCF_001891165.1 Streptobacillus ratti
GTCGCGCATGCTGCTCGAGCGCGAGCCGGGCCTGAAAATGTCGGTGTCGGCGACGACGCGTCCGAAGCGGCCGGGCGAAGTCGAAGCCCGTGACTATTTCTTTGTCGACAAAAAGAAGTTCGAGACCATGGTCGAGCAGGGTGAGCTGCTCGAATGGGCGACGGTGTTCGACAATCTCTACGGCACGCCGCGTGCGCCGGTCGAGGCGGCGCTATCGGTGGGACAGGAC
>NZ_LKKW01000137.1 GCF_001891165.1 Streptobacillus ratti
TTATTATACTAATATTTTCAGTTGTAGGTATAATGATTTATAAAAATGTACCTAAAATTGAAGAAGTGGAAGAAATAGAAATAGCTGATCCAAATAGCTTTAGAATAACTGAAAATGATACAACAGATGAAGATAAACCTTTTGAAAAAATAGAAGATATTGAAGATACTAATTTTGAAAAAATTATTGAAGATACTATTAAAGATAAAAAACATGAAGAAGTTAATC
>NZ_LKKW01000138.1 GCF_001891165.1 Streptobacillus ratti
CACCAACACCCATCTGACGATTTGGCAGGAGCTCGGCATTCTCGGCATCGCCATGATCACCTCGAAGGGCGCGTCCGGCGTCACCGGCGCCGGCTTCATCACGCTCGCCGCGACGCTGTCGATCGTGCCCGATATTCCGATTCAGTCGATCGCCATCCTGGTCGGCATCGACAAGTTCATGAGCGAGTGCCGCGCACTGACCAACCTGATCGGCAACGGCGTCGCC
>NZ_LKKW01000139.1 GCF_001891165.1 Streptobacillus ratti
GTTTTAAAAGTTAAGAAATTGAATTATGAAATGAGGGATGGATATATTTTTTGTGATTTAAGAAATGTTGATGAAGATGATTTAATTAAATCTCAAAGTTTAATAAAATCATTATCTATAATGCTTGAAAGTATTGCAAAGGATTATCCAAAAAATGTACAATTTAGAACTAGGAGGTATGAAAAATGATATTAAAGTTGAATTTACAACTATTCCCTCTCTT
>NZ_LKKW01000140.1 GCF_001891165.1 Streptobacillus ratti
AAATAAAATAGATATGAGTAAAAAGGTATTTTCAGTAGGAGTAAGAGTAGAGCATAAGCAAAAAATGATAAATGAAGTTCAATATGGTAAATATGCAGATTTATTACCACCAGCAGAATATAAGTTGAATGTAAGATTATCAAATGGAAGAGGAGCATATACATTTTGTATGTGTCCAGGTGGAGTGGTTGTACCCTCATCTAGTGAAAAAAATAGATTAGT
>NZ_LKKW01000141.1 GCF_001891165.1 Streptobacillus ratti
TTATTAATTCATGATTTAACAAATCTTCTTTAAAGTACTTATTCTTTGTTAATGTAGATGCTTTTTTCATTGCAAGATAGTGAAAAGTTACATTTTCTGGATTATACTTTCTAAACTGTTCTAAAGTATTTAATACATCTTCAGTACTTTCAAGTGGTAAGCCTATTATAAAGTCCATATTAATATCTAAACTTAATTTTTTAGCCTCAGTATATACCTC
>NZ_LKKW01000142.1 GCF_001891165.1 Streptobacillus ratti
AATGAGAAGAGAACCTGACAATGAAATTATCTGTAATTTTCTCATATTGATATTTCATTAATCATTCTGGCATGTCGCACTCTCGCATTTAATCGTTTTTATCTGGATAGCGCTCTTTTGGTCGGCAATGTTGAAATAATGAAAGCGGCATAGATTGAGGGGCAATAATTTGAACTCAGTCGCAAAATTATAATTAAAACGGTCATGCTACCTAATAT
>NZ_LKKW01000143.1 GCF_001891165.1 Streptobacillus ratti
AACGAAATCACCGTGGCTGCTTTTCTTGCGCAACAAATCCGCTTTACGGATATCGCCGCGTTGAATTTATCCGTACTGGAAAAAATGGATATGCGCGAACCACAATGTGTGGATGATGTGTTATCTGTTGATGCGAACGCGCGTGAAGTCGCCAGAAAAGAGGTGATGCGTCTCGCAAGCTGAGGATAATCCGGCTACAGAGAGTCGCGC
>NZ_LKKW01000144.1 GCF_001891165.1 Streptobacillus ratti
CTTCCAACTTTCAAAGTTCCATTTTCAAACTTTACATTATTTTCTGTAATTTCTTTATCTGTTAAACTATCTTTCCATTTTTGGTATGCTTTTGGACTACTGAAAAGTTGAGAACTTTTACCATATCCCAATGAATTCCCACCTTTATTATTTGAAGCAATCAACCATTTTTTCCTTCTATTATCCCACCAAAACAAGGGAGAACCAC
>NZ_LKKW01000145.1 GCF_001891165.1 Streptobacillus ratti
AAAGATGCAGTAATTACTGGAATAGAAAGTAGAACTTCATCGCCTATTAGAATAAATAGAGATGATAAATATAACGCTAGTGTTAAAGGATTAATACCTTGTGGAGAAGGTGCAGGATATGCTGGAGGTATAATGAGTGCAGCAGTAGATGGAATTCGTTGTGCTGAAGCAATTATAAATTCAATACTTGAAGATAAATAGGAG
>NZ_LKKW01000146.1 GCF_001891165.1 Streptobacillus ratti
ACATTTAATTTTATTTTGTACATAACTCCTCCTATTCATTTATTTTATTATATAAATCATTAACTCCTTCTACAACTGCTCCTGCTGTTGCAAGAGTTCCTACAAATGCATTAGTTGCATCTTTAAAATCCCCTCCATTTATAGAAGTTTTTTCTTTTAAATTAAGTTCTTCAATAATCATGATTTTCACATACTTTCTAAT